>DATGMS010000285.1:0-4781 GCA_035307285.1 Cyclobacteriaceae bacterium | reverse complement strand
GCGGTCAAATCCCTTTCTTCATCCGCCCATGAAATCGGCGTGGGAACGTGGATTTTTCCTACCGGATGTGCGTTGGCCACTACTTCGGAGGGAGTGGAAAAGGTGAAGTTGGAGTGGCTGAAGATTCGTTCGGGAAGATGCTCCATAAAATCAAAAATCCCGCTCTCTGCCCATTGGTGCTCTCCAAAAGTCTCATAATCCATAAAGAGGTTGAGAACTTCATCCTCTTGTGGGATCTGGTTGACCCAATCCACAAATTTGCTCACCGTAAGAGGATAATCTGCCCAGGATTTTTCGGAAAATCTAAAAGCAATATCATCACTCAAACGGAAGTTTTTCAACAATACCTTGAGCTTAGGTTCGATGGCATTGACATACACATAATTGGGACTCTTCCAGCCCAGCACGTGCTTGGCTCCCTCTGTCAACATCGCATCATAGCCGAGATTGGCCACCATTTCACCAATGATATCTGAGTATATCAATTCGGTGTTCCGGAATATTTTTGGAGTATAGCCATTGAACAGGTCCTTGATTTTTTGTTGGTGCTTCTCAACCATATCATAAAATTCCTCCTTGCTTTTTAATGCACAAAGGGAATGGGTGTAGGTCTCACTCATAAGCTCCACATGACCCGTTGCTACCAGCTGTTGAAAACTTTCCAGCACATCAGGTGCATAGGCTTCAAACTGATCCAAAGCAGTACCTGAGATAGAAAAGCTCACCTTGAATCTTCCTTGGTATCTTTCAATCAGCCTCAACAAAAGCGCATTCATGGGCAGATAACATTTTTCAGCTACTTTCCTCATTATACTTCTATTGGAAAAGTCGTCCCAATAATGGTGATCGTCCCCAATATCAAAAAAACGGTAGGGCTTTATTCTATAGGGCTGGTGCACCTGAAAGTAAAAACAGATAGTTCTCATAGATTTAGTTTTTTAACGTTTGCTGATAAAGGGCAATTACCTTGGCGGCCACATGTTCCCATTTTAATTTTTTAAGCTCCTCGCTTCCCATCTCCCTAAACATCTTCGAAATCCCCTCATAGTGGAGAAGGGCAAAAATGGCATCGGCCATGGCATCAATATCCCAAAAGTCGATCTTGATGGCGTTGTTCAATACTTCTGCCACCCCCGACTGTTTTGAGATGATCACCGGGGTATTGTGTCTGACAGCTTCCAGTGGCGAGATCCCAAATGGTTCCGATACGGAGGGCATGACATATACATCACTCATGGCATACATCTGGTCTACATCATCTCCTTTCAGAAAACCTGTGAAATGAAATTTTGTCCCGATCCTCAGTTCCGCCACCCGGACAATCATCCTGTTCAGCAAATCTCCCGAACCGGCCATCACAAAACGCACATTGTCATCCCTTTGGATCACTTTATGGGCAGCTTCGATAAAGTACTCCGGCCCCTTCTGATAAGTTATCCTACCCAAAAAAGTCACTATCTTTTCCGGTACCTTCTTCTTTATGGTAGACTTGATAATGCTGGTGTCCAGCACGGCATTGTGTACAACAGTTACTTTTTCTGCAGGAATACCATACTTTGATACGATGATGTTCTTTGTCAACTGGCTAACCGCAATGATATGGTCAGACTCTTCCATACCTGATTTTTCGATTTCGTAGACTTGGCTGTTGACGGACTCCCCAGTCCTGTCGTATTCTGTGGCGTGTACATGGACGATCAAGGGCTTTCCACTGATCCTTTTGGCAGCAATCCCCGCAGGAAAAGCCAGCCAATCATGTGCGTGGATGATGTCATGAGCTTTGTTTTTGGCCACCTGGCCTGCTACCAAAGCATACCGGGATACTTCCATGATAAGGTCTTTGCCATAGGTCCCGCTAAATTGAAATTGATCGGAAAAAATGCTGTCATCTACAT
Organism: Cyclobacteriaceae bacterium; assembly: GCA_035307285.1. Classification (GTDB taxonomy): domain Bacteria; phylum Bacteroidota; class Bacteroidia; order Cytophagales; family Cyclobacteriaceae; genus DATGMS01. The sequence continues at coordinate 2,886 of DATGMS010000285.1, read as the reverse complement.
CTGTGCGGTCGTGAAGGCTTTTGTCCGTGAATTTCTTGTATTCTTCCGGTCCCAAATAAGGGATCAAAAAGGAGCTGATTTCCAAATAGGTAAGATTCTTCCAGATCTGCTTGAATTTCCTTTCCCTATAATCAATCCGTACTTCACTGGCATTCACAAACTCTGCCAAAGGATCCTCATCTCCCCAAAGCTTGGGAACTACGAAAATGATATCCTGCTGATGATGTTCCATTCCCTTCACCAAGCCATAACATGCGGTCCCCAGCCCGCCGGAAATATGAGGAGGAAACTCCCAACCAAACATTAATACCTTCATAAAAAATCTTTAAATTTTGTTCACTAAGTACATCATTCTCAATAATTCGCCTACACTCCAGGCTTGGGAGATCGACCCTTTCGGTCGGTGTGGCGGGTCGCCGTCATATATTTCCGCCACCGTTCCTATTCCATACTGACCCATCACTCCATCAAAGCTCTGGATCAATTTCTCCACAAAGTTTACCCCTGCCTTTCCATGCAACTTCAAGTAACCCTCGGCAAAATGCCCCATCAGCCAAGGCCAAACTGTTCCCTGATGGTACGCCTTATCCCTTTGTGACTGGTTGCCATGATAGTAGCCTTTGTAATCGGGATCGCTGGGTGCCAGAGACCTGATCCCACGGTTGGTTAGCAAGTGGGATTTTGCAATTTCCAGGATTAGAGCCTTTTTATTTTCTTCCAAAGGGGAATAGAACAACGAGGTCGCAATAATCATGTTGGGGCGGATTGACCAATCCTTTTGTCCACCATTGACCACATCAGCCAGATAGCCCTTCTCTTCGTCCCAAAACTCCTCCACAAAAGAACGCTGCAGCTTTTGTATGATGTCCTCCATGTAACTTTCCGCCTGTAGGGAAATGTAAAAACATAATGCGTTGTACCATAGCGCATTCACCTCTACCGGACAGCCCGTTCGAGGGGTAATCGGTCCTTCCGGAGCCACCGCATCCATCCAGGTCAATGCCATTCCTTCCACCCCACCGCTCAAAAGACCATTTTCCAAGACTTTTATATTAAAATCCGTGCCTTCTATAAAGCCGTCGATGATTTTCTTCATGCTACCCAGATACCTTTCCCTGATGGTATCGGTGTCCCCCGTAAAATCAACATATTGTTGGAGTGCCCAAAAATACCAAAGCGGCGCATCGATGGAGTTCATGTTCTTTTGGGCCCCACTCCCTAGATTGGGAAAAAGAGCCCCCTTTAAATCCTTTGACATGGTGTCCATGACTTCAAGAAACGTCGAATTATCACCCGATGTCAAAGTCAATCCGGGGAGGGAAATAAAAGTGTCTCTTCCCCACCAGCCGAACCAAGGAAATCCGGCCACAACCCGCGTTTCCCCTCCCCTCCTGTAAACGAACTGTCCGGCGGAATTCTTGAGGCAATTGACAAAGTTGCTCCTCGGGATTCTCCTAGATATTTCTTTGGCAAAAGAAGCTTGTCTCGTGTCGGGATTAGCTACTTCCAGGCCCGCAGAAAATATAACTGATTCACCCTTCTCTATGTCAAACTCAAAGTAGCCGGGAACATATAGATCCTCCTGATATTCATAGCCCCTCTCCCTTTCCATAATGTATTCTACATTGTAATACCAATCGGGTGCAGGTACAAACTCATTCTCTTTGGATATTTGCAGCGCGAGGGGGGAATAGGTATCATAGAGCTTAAACTGGACGCCTTTATCGATCTTGATAAATTTCTTATTCACATAAGTGTTGGCCTTAGATAAAACGTGGTGCCCTCTAAAAGCTAGAAACGGACTCAATCTCAACTTGGTGGCCGAATGCGCCTCTAACAGGGTGTACCTGATCATTACCCTGTCCTTCTTACTGTCGAGAATGATCTCTTTTTTAAGAACCACCCCCCCGACGCGATAGGTAAGCGTGGGAATAGGCTCTGCATCAAAATCTTCTAAATACTTATGTCCCCTGGGATAGTAATTTCCAGGAAACTTAGCGATACCCAAATTGAAGCTAGCCCCATGTTGTATGACCGTTTCGTGTACATTGGAAAGCAGCACATGAAGTTGGGAGTCTATCTGTGGCTGCGGAACCACCAGAAGTCCGTGGTATTTTCGGGTATTGCATCCAATGATGGTGGTACTTGTATAACAACCTGAGCGATTGGCTCTGATAATTTCTTTCTCCAAAGAATAATTAAGATTGATTAATTGTGTCTTATCAAAATGTATGTAGCTCATTGATATAAAAGTTTTGAGTATCTCATAAAAATAGCCTAATCCTGCTGAAAGAAAAATAATTCTGTAAAAAATCAGGGAATATTATTTTGAACTATTTGAAGAAAATTTTTTACCCGCAAAAATATGATGTCCGGTATCTTCTAGCGTCTAATGTTGTTCCTCAACAGAAAAAATACGAACAAGAAACAGTCGGGACACCCCGAATTGGACAAAAAAAAACATCAAAGCCCTTTTGACTTTGATGTTGCTCAAGTATTGAATTGTTAAAGCTTGATTCCTATCTTGATTTAAAACTTTCTTTTTGAAATTCGTCCAAGTTCTTCAGTGACTCCTCGAACTTCACCATATACATTCTTATCACCTTCAGGTTGATGTTTTTAACTTCAGGGAAGGTTTTCATAGGTTTAAATAATGTAAACATTTTGTCTCTTTTTATTCTTTCACTCCGTTGACAAAAAATATGCCATTAACTTGAATGGTTTTTAAAACAAAACCCCCCGCAGTGCGGGGGGTTTCTTGGGTGAAAGACCGGGTTCGAACCGGCGACCTCTGGATCCACAAACCAGCGCTCTAACCAGCTGAGCTACAATCACCATTTTTAACAATTAGTCCCGATTCCTTATGATGGGACTGCAAAGGTAATA
>DATGMS010000284.1:0-17440 GCA_035307285.1 Cyclobacteriaceae bacterium | reverse complement strand
CCAGATTCATCATTACCTCTTGCTCCTCTTCTATTTTGTTCATGAAGGTCTGGGCCGCCTTTCCTGAAACCATAAGGAATACCTTCTTTAATCTATCGAGGATTTCTTTTTCCGAGGCGAAAAATTTGGTAGCGTCTACTGTATCAAAGGAAGGTATAGAAGTCAGCTCTTTTGATACTGCCATCGCCGGTTCAAAAATATTAATATCCCCCTTCATCGCTCTTTTCAGCAACATCCCCACCATCAGCATCCTATTGATCTCATTGGTGCCTTCGTATATCCGGGAGATTCTGGCATCCCTATAGGCTTTTTCCATCGGAACATCCGCTGAGTAACCCATGCCGCCATAAACCTGTACCCCCTGGTCCACCACATAGTCCAGGACTTCCGATCCATGCACCTTGGCAATGGCACATTCTATGGCAAACTGTTCCACCCCTTTCAGTTTGGCTTGGTTGATGTCCATTCCTCCTGCTATAAGTGCTTCAATTCTATCCTCAATGTCCTGCCCAGCTCTGTAACAGAGCGACTCGCTCGTAAAAGTCTGTATGGCCATTTCAGCCAGTTTTGCTTGGATAGCACCAAAAGTACCTATCGAGACGCCAAATTGCTTTCTTTCGTTTGCATATTGAAGAGAAAGGGAAATCACTCTCCTACATCCTCCCAATACTCCGGCTCCTAATTTTACCCGCCCGACATTGAGGATATTAACGGCTATTTTAAAGCCATTTCCCCTTTCCGAAAGAAGGTTTTCCACAGGAACAGGGCAATCATTGAAAAAGACCTGTCGGGTGGAAGATCCTTTGATGCCCATTTTCTTTTCCTCTTCGTTCATGGTAATACCACCAAAGTTCCGTTCCACGATAAATGCAGACAAGTTTTTATCGTCCTCAATCTTCGCAAAAACGATCAGCACATCAGCAAAGCCGGCATTGGTTATCCACATTTTTTGGCCATTCAGCAGGTAGTGCTTTCCGTCTGGGGAAAGTACCGCCTTTGATTTACCACTGTTGGCGTCGGAGCCGGCATCTGGTTCGGTGAGGCAATAGCAGGCTGCCCATTCGGCAGTTGCCAACTTCGGTAAGTATTTTTGCTTTTGTTCCTCCGTACCATAGTACAGGATAGGTAAAGTTCCTATTCCTGTATGAGCCCCGTAGGTGGTAGAAAAAGATCCTGCACTACCAATAATATCTGCAATCAACATGGAAGTATTAAAACTCATGCCCATCCCACCGTACATTTCCGGAACGGATATGCCCAATAGTCCCATTTCTCCTGCTTTTTTAAGAATGCGAGGCACCAGATCATGATCCTTCATGCTATCAATTTCATCTGAGATAGGAAGTATCTCCAGATCAATAAAATCCTGGCAGGCCTGGGCCATCATCCTTTGTTCCTCCGAAAACTCTTCCGGAATAAATATATCTTCAGCGGCGGTTTTCCTTACTAGGAACTCGGCTCCGTTTATTGCTTTATTAGACATAAGATTTTAGATATAAGACATTAGACATAATATTATGTAAGATTCTAGCTACTAAACTTTACGATCAAAGAATAAAGCATTTTTTGGATTTCCGTAAGTTCACTTGCTATTTTGTCAAAATCCTCTTGAGAAATAAATTTTAATTCCAGACTGATATATAGCTGTGATTCCAATTCGCAGATAGACCCATGGGCGAAACTTAAGAAATGGGCAAAGTCTTTGTCCGTTCTTCTTCCACCACCTTCAGCTATGTTTGAAGGAATCGAAACAGCACTTCTTCTCATTTGAGATATAAGTCCATATCTTTCTTCAAAGGGATAAGATTTAGTGATTTCGTAGATATGGACATTTAAGGCTATAGAACGTTTCCATACTTTAAGTTCCTTATAATTATGCATACGCTTCAAGTCTTATGTCTTATATCTTACGTCATTAGTCGATCTCTATTGCAACAATTCAATCACCCCGGCCACTCCCTGGCCACCGCCTACGCAGGCGGAGACGATACCGTATTTTCCGTTTCTTCTTCTGAGTTCATTAATCACTTGTACGGTAAGTTTGGCACCCGTACATCCCAGAGGGTGACCTAGGGCCACGGCTCCTCCGTTGACGTTGACTATGTCCGGATTGAGATCCAAGGATTTGGTAATCGCTATTCCTACTGTGGCAAAGGCCTCGTTCAATTCGATAATATCAATGTCATTTTGGGTTAAACCAGCCATTTTTAAAGCCTTTGGAATGGCTTTTACAGGACCTATGCCCATGATGCGCGGCTCCACACCCGCCACCCCATATGAAACCAATCTGGCCACGGGTTCAAGATTAAGTTCCTTCACCATTCTTTCTGACATGACTAAAGCAAAAGCAGCCCCATCGGAGGTTTGGGAGGAATTACCCGCTGTCACCTGCCCCCCCTGCTTAAAGGCAGGCTTCAAATTAGAAAGAACTTCCATGGTAGTACCAGGCCTCGGTCCCTCATCCGTATCAACGATAAACTTTCTTTTTTGACGCTTTCCGTTTTCATCAAGGTAAGTTTCTTCAACCTCTACCGGAACAATCTCTTCTTTGAATTTTCCTTCTGCAATGGCCCGAAGAGCCTTCTCATGTGACCTAACTGAAAACTGGTCCGCATCTTCCCTGGAAATATCATAATCCTTGGCAAGTTCTTCGGCGGTAAGGCCCATGCTCAGGTAGTAATCTGGATGTTCTGAGGCTATTTTCCAATTCAACGCCGTCTTGTAGCCCATCATCGGCACGAGCGACATGGATTCGGTGCCCCCTGCGATAATACACTCCGCCATCCCGCTTTTGATCTTGGCAACAGCCAGTGCAATGGCTTCCAACCCGGATCCACAATACCTATTAACAATAAAACCCGGCACTTCTTCCGACAATGCCAGGAGGGATATCATCCTGCCCATCTGCATCCCTTGCTCGGCTTCAGGTATGGCATTCCCGACAATTAGATCATCGACACGCTGCGGATCCAGCTGAGGGGTCTTTGCCAACAGCTGTCCGATGACATCCGCTGCCAGATCATCTGGTCGATAAAATCTAAATCCACCTTTTTTGGCCTTTCCTACAGCCGTTCTGTATGCGTTGACTATGTATGCTTCCATATTTGTATAGTTTCTTTGACCAGATTGATTTTCAAGTAGCAAGATTTCAGTATCAAGAATTTTTCTCCAACGAATATTTTAAACCCATTATCATTTTTTGGATTTCATTTGCAGCTGTAGTAATTTGTATATAACTATCCTCAGCTATTAAACCGATCCGTTTGCATATCTCAGTTTGGGCTTCTAGTTCAAAACATTCTCCCAAGCTAATTTCTAAAGAATTAGAAAATGACTTTTTAGATGATTTGGCACATCCCTCAGCAATGTTTGATGATACAGAAATACTTGCTCTCCTCATTTGTGAAACCAATCCAAACTTTTCTTCAGAAGGAAAGGCAGAGGTAATGTGATAAATGACTACGGCTAAATCAACCGACTTCTGCCAAACTTTTAAATCTTTGAAATTATGCATCGTCCAATGTTTAGGGATGAAATCTTGAATTTCGTTCTTGATACTAATTTCTTGATACTAAATACTAATTTCTCAACGGTTTATTTTTAAACAGAATACTCTGAATCCTCTCTAACGTTTTCTTCTCACCTGTCAAACTAAGAAATGCTTCCCTCTCGAGATCCAACAAGTATTGCTCACTTACTTCTGTGGGCTGTGAGAGATCCCCGCCACTCATCACCCAAGCGAGTTTTCTTGCGATTTTAGCATCATGTTCGGAAATGTAATTCCCATACTGCATGCTGGTGATACCCGCTTCAAACAGCGCCAAGGAGGTCTTCCCAAGGACCTTTATATCCTTCCTGGGAATGGGTTGTGTATAGCCTGCCGAATGGAGTTCCAAAACCCGTTGTTTGGCATCGGCCAACAATCTCTTCCGGTTAAGGGTAATCTGATCTTTAGCCTGAAGAAATCCCAAAGCCCTTGCTTCTTCAGCTGATGTGGAAACCTTGGCCGTCGCCAGATTCATAAAATATTCCTGCAACCGGTTCAATTCTACATCTCCCGCAATCACCTGATCCGAAAATCTCAATGTCATCTCCTTGCTCCCTCCGCCGGCTGGAATCAATCCAACTCCAAATTCTACCAGACCCATGTACAGTTCCGCATGCGCCTGTATGGCATCTGCATGAAGGGATATTTCGCAACCTCCGCCCAAAGCCATGTTATGGGGTGCTACTACAACCGGAACTGCACTATACCTCATTCGCATCATGGTATTTTGAAATTGTGCCGTCATCATATTCACTTCATCAAACTCTTGGTCGGCAGCATACATAAAAACAAGAGCAAGATTGGCCCCGGCCGAAAAGTTGGTTCCCTCATTGCCTATCACCAAGCCTTTGTAGCTTTTTTCAGCCATTGTTATGGCGGTATTAATACCTTCAATTACTTCTGCCCCTAGAGAATTCATCTTGGTGTGGAATTCCAAACCGATGACCTCATCACCCAAATCATAAATGGAAGATCCCGCATTGTTCCATATCCTCTTATTGGCTGCCTTAAGATTGTCCAATAAGATAAATTCCTCCATTCCCGGAATTTCTTTGTAGGATTTGGACGAAATGTCATAAAAATGCTTTTTCCCATTTTCTACTTTATAAAAAGTAGAATGACCAGCCTCTAACATCTCGCGAACCCAAGGAGCTGGCACAAAACCCACAGCTTCCATTTTCTCTACGGCGTCCTTTACTCCCAAAATATCCCAATGTTCGAAAGGCCCGTACTCCCATCCAAAACCTGCACTTACAGCTTGGTCTATTCTGTAGAGTTCATCGGATATCTCAGGAATTCGGTTGGAACAGTATTGAAAAAGATCATAAAAAGTCGTCCTATAGAATTCTCCAGCCCGATCTTCAAAATTGACGAGAAATTTTATCCTCTTCTTTAGGTCATCAATTTCTTTGGACCCTTCCAAAGCCTTGAACTTAGGCTTTTCTACATCTTTGTATTCCCAGGTAGTAAAATCAATTTCCTTCAGTTCCTTAGTACCGTCTTTGTGACGGATCATTTTGAAATATCCTTGCCCTGTCTTATCTCCCAACCACTTTCTAGTGTGAAGTTCTTCTACAATCCTCGGCAGCTTGAAGGTATTTCGCGACTCATCTTGTTCCAACGTTTCATACAGATTGTTGGCCACACTAACGGTAGTATCCAATCCTACCACATCCATGGTTCTAAAGGTCGCTGATTTGGCTCTTCCGATGACCGTACCGGTGAGTTTGTCCACTTCAGATACTCCCATGCCCATTTTCTCAATGGTGTGCATGCTGGACATGATGGCATAAATCCCAATCCGGTTGGCAATGAACGCCGGAGTATCTTTACAGAGAACAGTTTCCTTACCTAAAAATCTGTCTCCATATTCCATTAAAAAATCTATATTTTCAGGCTTCGTCCGGGGCCCGGGAATGATCTCCAACAATCTCAAGTATCTGGGAGGATTAAAAAAATGGGTTCCAGCAAAATTTTCCTGAAAGTCTTCACTTCTACCCTTACACATCAAGTGCATCGGAATGCCGGATGTATTGGAAGTAATCAAAGTACCCGGTCTTCTGTGTTTTTCAACTTTCTCGAAAAGGGACTGTTTAATGTCTAATCTTTCAACGACCACTTCAACCACCCAATCGCAATTTTTTATTTTATGCAGGTCATCCTCGAAATTCCCTGTTGAGATTCTGGAAGCAAAAGCGATGTCATATAAAGGGGAAGGCTTGGATTTTATAGAAGTTTCCAGAGATGAATTGACTATGCTGTTACGTACTGCTTTGTCCTCAAGGGTAAGACCTTTGGCTTTTTCCCGTTCCGACGGTTCTTTAGGAATAATATCAAGCAGCAATACCTGAACACCTATATTGGCAAAGTGACAGGCAATCCTTGAGCCCATCACTCCCGAACCTAAAATTGCGATTTTCTTAATGATCCGTTTCATGCATAAATTATTTTGGATTCAATTGATTTTGTCCATAATGAAGATCTTTGTTATTCATCCCCTCGGGGAATATGGCCAACGGCTTGTTTGAAAAGTCTTCTATTACCTTATTGATTTTTTTAAAGACGCAAAAGAAGACATTCAATTCTTCCTCAGTAAGAGATTTCCTAACCAGTTCATTGAATTCATTGATTGTCTTTACAGACAGGATTTTCAACCTCAATCCCTCTTCGGTAAGGAAAATTCTTACAGATCTTCGATCGACGGGGTCTGCTTTCTTGTATATCAACCCCTTTTCCTCCATAGTTTTTAGTATCCTGGTAAGGCTCCTGGATTCTAGCCCCATCAACGGGGCAATCTTGGTTGCCGGAGTTCCATCCGTAGAATTGATATTGATCAAGGCGAAGCCTATAGAAGATGTAAAATTCTCCGCTTGGGCTGCCTTTTGATTGTACATCCTGGAAATGGAATGCCAAGTGGATTTGATATGGAAATCGACTGTTTCTTCCCTGTTCATGATTGGTTGCAATATCTACAACCAATATAAGAAAAATAAGTAGGCATGCATACTATTAAAAGAAAAAAATTAATCTGTGTCTGTTCGGCTGAACTTACCAATGGCAAAATTAAGCTTAACATAAAACGCACTTGGGTCAAACCTGGGAGAATTTCTCATGGAAAAGTCATCTTTAATTGTAGGGTTGAAATTCCGTCTCAACTTGGTGCGACTACTGACCACATTTAGCATATATCCCACCTGGATGCCCATGCGGGAATAGATCCCTACCTGTGTGGTAGGTTGAATAAAACTTCCAACGAGCTTATCGGCATTTAAACTGAAATTTAGCCCGTAATTCTCTTGATACAGAAAGCTCGTATTTAGTGCTCCCAACAGATTTTCATCAAAATCCCGGTTAGGATTATTGCTTACCAAATCCAATGAAGTAGTACCAAAAAAAACACCGATTTTAGGGTAAAAATCCCATTCAGAATTGGCCGTTTTGGCTTTCAATAGGTGGTAATGTATGCCGGCTGAGATATGCACAGGAAGATAGCGGTAACTCACATCTGCGTTGCTAAAACCTTTTCTATTAATATTCAACTCCGTCTCAGCAAATATGCCCCATCCTGATCTTGGAACATAGGAGAACCCCCCTCCCAATGTCCCAACATGGGCGTTAAAGCTTTCGTAGCCGTTTTCTTCTAATCGGTTGTTTAAGGATGAGAATGGTTGGTTCTTATAACCTGCAGAGATATAAAAATCAAATAAAGAAATCTCGTCTTGGGCCAAGAGGGTAGATTGGAATAGAAAAAAGAGGGCAGGAACCAATAATATTTTCTTCATTTTTCTTCTTTTTGATCTAAATTACTCTCCAAATTTTATGCCTAGAAAACTGACAAATTTAGGACTGCAAGTTATTCCTAATTTTTAAGTGAGGAGGCTCCAGCGTGATTTTAATTTATCCACGTGCTTTATATTAGTTATATATATTTATTTAAATAAAAACTATTAGAGTTATTAAGGTGTGGATATGGGGATAAATAAATATTTCTTTTTATCCACTACCGAAACCTGAAGTTGGGAACACTCAATCCCCCATTCATAAACATGTTATCAACTTGTAACCGCCTTATGGAGAGACTGATGCTGATAATGTCAATTCTGCGGGATAATAACGCTGTTTTTGCAATGTGGATTAAACGCTGTGTCTCGGGTTGTGGATACTGGTTAATAAGATGTGGCTTATCCATGACTTCCTTCTTTTTGTATGCCTAACCGGTATGGGGTGTTAATTGCGTAGGGATTGTGCATAAGTTATAGACAAACATCCACATGAAAACCACACTTATCCACAGCGATTTTTGCTTATAGGACATGTCGGGATAGCCTTAATTAGGAGGATTTATCACGATACCATTCAGGGTCCACCCTCCCCGAAGTAGTATTTGATCGGTTTCTCCCTCTTTATCATAAAAATAATAAACAGGTTCTGGTTGTCTCTTATCATGGATGTTACCCGGATCCCATCTCCTATTTTTGTTTCTGTCTACAATCGCTCTTAAGGTGTATTGTCCAGCCTCCATATTGAGTAGTTTAAAACTACTGGACTCCGTCAGATAAGCTTCTTTAACTACATTATTGGACCTATCGATCAGTTGAATTAATAGGGGCAACTCTTCTGTGTTAACTTTTCCTGAGAGCTCTTCTGATAAAGTTTCCTCCTTAATTTTAGCATAGTTAGCTTCTAATTTTGTTTCATTTGGTTGGTTTTCTACGTCAATGAAGGTGGAATCCGAGGCAAAGACCGTATAGGTACTGAAATTAAGCGAGTCAGGTATGGGAATATTGACATGGTACTGGGTCAGGACAGAACTGTCCGGCAAGCTTAGATGGATAGGCAGAATGGGTATTCTTCCGGCTGTATCATACCTAATATATAAGGAATCATAATGGATCTGATGGACCGGTTTGTTAAACGTTAGTATGGATTGTATATTTTTAACAAAGCCTTTGCCGCTATTCGCCTGTACTTCGAGTTTTTCCAATGTCCTGTCGCTGGGTTGAAATTTTGCATACAAGGTAGTGTCAAGGCTGAAGCCAACCGAATCCCTTAAGGCCAATCTGACTGCTATGCTGTCTTCCTGTGGATCAATATGGTAAAGTCTTACCGTTTTTTCTTTTATTCTATAGAACAGACTACTATTGATGTCTGGATGAATTACTTCAATATCTACGGGAAATTTGTTCAATATGATGTCAAAATTGCTGCCTACCGGGCTGCTCCTGTTTACTTTCAGCTCAGATAGATCTCCGCGGAACAAATTAAAGTTAACCCCGGTAACAGTGCTATCCAGACGAACAGGCTCATCCAAAAAGGCATAGGCTTCGCTTCTATGCTCGGCTTTATTTGAATTGTTGTCATCATGCCAGGCGTACGCTAGGTAATCTCCCGCTTTGATATTGGTAATCTCGAAGTTTCCAGCAGAATCAACCTGTGTGATATAATACGGTCTTGACGTGAAAAGGTCTGTGGTGTCGGACGTATGGTACAAGCCGACCAGCACATCTTCAATCGCGTTTTTGGGGAAAATATAGGCTACCTTTCCACTGAACTTAAGACTGTCTATTTCATTCCCCGTAGAGAATACCAATTTTAATTGCCGAGCCGGATTGCTTTCTGTGATATCCTGAATGCTTTTTTGAAAATTGAATACGTAGGTGGTACTGTCTTCTAATTCTTGGTTAAGTTTGATCAGTAATCTATTTTTTCCTGCTGTAAATTCAACGTTTTCCGGATTTACTCTGGGAGTGATGATAATCTGGGACGTAGGGTTGTCTATTTTTATATATTCGTTAAAATACAGTTCTAATTGGCTGGGCTTTATGTTAAGGCTTTCGTTTTCAGGATTTGATGATATCAATAGGGGCGGATCTTCGTCCTTGGGTCCCCCCATGGGAGAACTCTGTCTAGCACATGCTGTGGCTATTAAAAATGCAATGAGCCCCAGTAAAGTAGTGAATAACAATCTCATGTTTTTTTCAGTATGAATAGGAGGCTGGAATAGTTATTATCTTCTTTTGCCAATTTATTTGATTTATATCCGATTTTAAGGGAGTTTATTATCTTATTCCGGTTATTCATATAACCTTCAGATAAAAGAGACACGTAATAGCTATCGAATGTCATTGGTTTGGTAGCCTTGATCCGCAGATTATATTCTCCGGCTAATCTTTCCATGGTTTCAAAAGTAAAATGGTATAGATGCCTAGGTACATCGAGAGCAGCCCAATGTTCTCGGTATCTTTTAGCATCTAAGGAATCGTGATTTGGGACTGCGATCAGGAGGCTTCCTCTCTGTTTAAGTTTAGAGAGAAGAATTTCTAATGTTGTCTGCAAATCGTGTACATGTTCTAGCACATGAAAAAGAGTAATAATATCGAACTTCTTTTCCCCGCCTAAAGCATCAATATTATTGTAAACCTTTATTTTTTGTTTGCTTTTGGCGATTGATGAAGCTGTAGGATCCGGCTCTACTCCTACCACCTCCCATCCATCTTTTTCAGCGGATTTTAGAAAATATCCGGTTCCACATCCAAAGTCAAGCAATTTTCCCTTCTTTTTCGACAAACCGTTAATCCAATTGACTTTTTGCTTTAACGTTATATTCCTTACAATCTTGTAAATTATATTAGTAAGGTTGGTAGAGGAGTCTTGGTGGGAGATGTAATTGGCGGACTCATAATATTGTCCTATGTTTTCTTTATTGGGCCTGGGATTGGTAAAAAGGAAATTGCAGGCGGAACATTTGGAGATAGAAAAGGATTCCTGACTGATTGCATGATCTTTTACCACCATGAAATTATAAAAATGCCCACTTTTGCAGAGTGGGCATTGATTTAGTTTTTCGTACATACTATCTTCCCAAATAAACTGTCAATATAGAGAGATCTGCTGGTGTCACCCCACTGATCCTTGAGGCTTGACCTAAGGTATCCGGTCTTATTTTGCTAAGTTTTTGCTTTCCTTCGGCAGATAATGCAGTTATAGATAAATAGTCAAAGCCTGTGGGTATTTTGAAATTTTCCATATTATGCATTTTGGTTACCAGTTGTTGTTCTTTTTCTATATAACTTTCGTACTTGATTTGGATTTCAACCTGTTCGATTACTTCCCTCTGATATTTGGAAAGCGAATTTTTTAGACCTTTATCCATTTCCATGAGGTCGAATATACCTAAATTAGGCCTTTTAATCAGTCTGTCTACCGTTACCTTTTCTTTAAGAATGGCAGTTTGATGTTCAGACAATGCTTCATTGATGATGTTAGGCTCTAGTTTTATATTTTTTAGATCGTTGTGCAATGAAGCTATACCCTCTTCTTTGTCGGCCAATGTTTCCAAACGTTCTTCTGAAGCCAGACCTAAAGAATATCCCAGCCTTGTCAGTCTTAAATCTGCATTATCCTGTCTCAATAGTAGCCGGAACTCTGCCCTTGACGTAAACATGCGATAAGGTTCTTCTGTACCTTTGTTAATCAGATCATCTATTAGTACGCCTATATATGCATCCGACCTTTTAAGAAGAAAAGGATCTTTTTCTTTTACTTTATTATGTGCGTTAATACCAGCTATCAACCCTTGGGAAGCTGCTTCCTCATATCCGGTAGTTCCATTGATTTGGCCTGCAAAATAGAGGTTCTCAATCAACTGTGTTTCTAGGGTAAGCGACAATTGAGTCGGTGGAAAGTAATCATATTCGATAGCGTATCCCGGCCTAAACATCTTAACCTGTTCAAATCCGGGTATTTTGCGAATCGCTTTGTACTGTACATCTTCCGGTAAGGAGGTAGAAAAACCATTTACATAGATTTCTACGGTGTTCCACCCCTCCGGTTCAACGAATATCTGATGTCTATCCTTCTCAGCGAATCTATTGATTTTATCTTCTATGGAAGGACAATATCTAGGCCCCAAGCCTCTAATCCTTCCATTAAACATCGGAGAACGATCAAATCCGGTCTCTAAGGTTTGATGCACTTCTTTATTGGTATAAGTAATCCAACAAGTACGTTGCTGCGTCAACGGTGTGGTCTCGTTAGAGTAGGAAAACTTTTCAGGATTCTCATCTCCTTGTTGAACCTCCATTTTTGAATAATCCAAACTCCTTCCATCTACTCTAGGAGGTGTTCCCGTTTTCATTCTACCTGCCTCGAAACCCAACTCCGCGAGCTGCGCGGTTATTCCTTTAGCGGCAGGTTCTCCAGTCCTTCCACCGCCCAGTTTCTTTTCACCAATATGAATAACACCGTTCAAAAAAGTACCGTTGGTAAGAATGACTGATCTTGATCGTATCTCCAGTCCCATTCCCGTAATTACCCCACAGGCTCTTTTATTCTCTACTAATATCCCAGTCACCATCTCCTGCCAGAAGTCGACATTTTCGTTAGCTTCTAGAGATAATCTCCATTCCTCGGCAAAACGCATACGGTCGTTTTGAGATCTAGGTGACCACATTGCCGGACCTTTGGAGCGGTTAAGCATTCTAAATTGAAGCATAGATTTATCGGAAATAATACCAGACATTCCGCCCAAAGCATCTATTTCACGTACAATTTGCCCCTTTGCCACACCACCCATGGCGGGATTACAAGACATTTGGGCAATGGTGTTCATATTCATAGTGCAAAGCAGCACCTTTGACCCCATCTTTGCAGCTGCATGAGCTGCTTCACACCCAGCGTGCCCCGCCCCCACTATTATAACATCATATACTGGAAACATATTTATTTAGTTGCTGTTCCACGTGGAACATATTTGTATTACTATTATTATACTTCTTAACTGTTCCACGTGGAACAGTTAGAAGCTTGTATTATATAAATGAATTGCTGCGTCTTCTTTTGAACGCATAATTACAATATCATTATCTGATTTGTCACCAATACCGCAAAGGTGGAATAGGCCATGGGACAATACCCGAAGAAGCTCTTCCTGAAATATTTGTTTGTGCGTATTGGCATTTTCCCTTACTCGATCAATGCTGATGAAAACGTCCCCTTCAAGAACGTTTTTGTCTTCACTATTATCAAAGGTAATTATATCGGTATAAGTGTTGTGTTGTAGATATTCTACGTTGATGGAATAAAGATATTCGTCAGTACAAAAAATATAATTCAGTTCTTTGATATGGTGAGCTTCGGACTCAGCCAGATTTTTAAGCCAACGTTTTATTTTAATCTTGTTCTTTAGATCGTACTGTATGTCTTCCTGAAAGAAATTAATGGCCATTTTAATTCATGTAGAAGGTTAAAATGGTAGTTCTACCACTGTCCATAAACTGTACCTCATCCGAAAGATGTTTCATAATAAAAACACCTCTACCCCCCGGAACCTGAAGGTGTTCTGGGGCTGTAGGGTCTTTAAGTGATTGAAAATCAAATCCTTCCCCTTCATCTTTTATAATAAATCTCAGTTGATCATCCAAGAATCTAAGTTCAATATTGACCGTCTTTTTCTTGTTTTGTTTATTGCCGTGTATAATGGCATTACTGACACACTCCGTAACCGAAATCATGATATTACCATAAATATCATCGTTGATCTTAAATTTTTCCCTGGCATTATCAATGAAGCTCTCAATGATGGTGATATTTTCTATCAATGAAGGGATGGATATTTTAATGGATTTCATTCAGTTGTTGGTTTGCTTTTAATAGCCATTTTCTTCCTTTACTTTAATTCTAATAAAATCGGGCAATGATCCGAATGTACAGCATCAGGCAAGATAATTGATCGCTTTATTTTTTCTCTTATAGGCAAAGTGGTCATGTGATAGTCGATTCGCCATCCTTTGTTGTTGTTTCTCGCATTAGCTCTATAGCTCCACCAAGTATAGTGATGGGGGTCGGGATTCCTAATTCGAAAGCTGTCATCAAATCCGGTAGTCGTAAATTTCTCCATCCAAGCCCTTTCCTCGGGCAAAAATCCCGAAGAATTTTTATTTGAAACCGGATTGTGAATATCTATTGGTCTATGACAAATATTAAAATCCCCACTCATCACCAAGGAAGGGTGTTTTGCCCTTAAATCTTGTGTATATCCATAGACGTCGTCTAGAAACCGGTATTTAAACTGCTGTCTTATATCACCGCTTGTTCCTGATGGAAAATAGGTGTTTAAGAAAGATATGCCGTCGAAATCTGCCCTTATCATCCTTCCCTCATCATCATAGTGGTTCAAACCTATTCCATATTCAATATGATCCGGCACTATTTTGCTTAGAATGGCTACTCCACTATATCCTTTCTTGACAGCGGGATGCCAATACACGTAATACCCCAAATCCCTGAAAATTGACATATCTAATTGATTTTCAAGACATTTAACTTCTTGAAGACCAATTACATCTGCGTTTAGTGCTGTTAACCAATCGATAAACCCCCGATTGATTGCCGCCCTAATTCCATTCACATTATAGGATACGAATTTTTTTGGAATTTGATTTAAGTTGGTTTCCAAAATCATTCTTGCTTTAGCTTTTCATTAGTGTGCTCATTCCTTCTATCTAGATCAATAAAACAACAATCAACTGTTCTGGCGGACTGCACATTTTATTTAATGCTTATATCAAACTCGTTTTCGAAGTATTCCAACACGTGGAGCTTCAATAACTTTTCCTGTTCTATAATATCAAAATGGGGCAGTTCTTTTATCAATTTCCAGTGGGGCCATCCATCCTGGTCTATAAAATCCAGTTCATAGAAGTTGGATAAACTGAGTACTTTGCAAATGGCAATGTGCATCAGGTCCTGTTTTTGTTCTTTGGAAAAATTTTTAAAGCCTTGACCCAACTCCTGAACGCCGATGATAAATAACACGCCGTTCATGTCGGCAGGTTTTTTCCCGATCAGCTCTTTCAAGCCTTCCAGTAGTTTAGACCACCTTTTTTCCAGATCCAGCTCTTTTTTGAACATTTCTATAATTTCTGATCGTGAACAAATTTTATTACCTTATTGTGAGATTTGTTCTAACCTACAAATATAAGCATTCTTATTTATTGCTGACTAACAACCTCCAGGGGATATGCGTTTCACTTATTATGAAGATTTCTTGGCTTTGGTCTTTCCTAGGACTTGCTGCGTTTGCAAAAGGAGCCTGTTCGAGTTCGAAAACCATCTATGCAAAATATGCGTGTCCCAGCTTCCCATCACCTCTTACCACTTAAGGGCGGATGACAATGATCTAAAGGTAAAAATTGATGGACTTACCCAGGCAGGGAGGTTGTTTTCTTTTTTGAGGTTTACCAAAAGAGGAATGAGCCAGAAAATTCTTCATCAGTTGAAATATAAAAGCAAACCGGAATTGGGAAATTTCTTAGGCAGAATGTATGGACAGCTGTTGTATGGATACTATGTCGGACAATGGGATACCGTGGTTCCCGTGCCGCTACATCCTGTCAAATTAAAAAGAAGGGGTTATAATCAAAGTGAACGATTTGCCCAAGGCCTGGCAGAAATGTTTCATATTCCTGTCTCTACTGCTCTGCGTAGGATTAAAGTAACCGAAACCCAAACCAATAAATCCAGATGGCAACGCTGGGAGAATGTAGACAGTGTGTTTGATGTTGCTGATGGTGCACCCTTTTCGGGCAAAAGAATACTCCTTGTTGATGATGTAATGACTACTGGGGCGACGCTTGCGGCCTGTGCCAATACGCTATTGAGCTCGGGGGCGGGATCTGTGGATATAGCGGTTATTGCCGCTGGCCGAATGTAAGAAAATTGTTGTGAGACCTCCTTTGACAGAATGTAATTTATTAATGATGAATCTTGTAGCGGTAGACAGTCCAGTTGTTGCAGCGATATAATGAAAAAAAAGCGGCCTAAAGGATGCCTATTTTTATGGCTAGTGTATTGCTCCTCTGGCACTAATATTGAAACTGGTTACAAGATTTTTGCCTCAGTATCAACTTCAGATATTGGGCAATATTAACTTAACCCTTAACGATATGAGCAATACATCAGAAAAAACACATGATCACAAGGAGATCAAGGAATGGGCAGAAGCAAGAAACGGCATTCCGGCAAGGATAAAAGGAACGGGAAACAACAAAGGGGATGGCGTTCTTCGAATCCACTTCCCGGACCACAGTGACAGTGATAATTTCGAAGAAATCAGCTGGGATGACTTCTTTGAGGAATTTGATGATAGTGAACTTGATTTCCTCTACCAAGACAAAAAAGCGGATGGAGAGACGAGTACTTTTCACAAATTTGTCGCACGTGAATAGCAATGAAGAGAGAAGGCCAAAAACCTTCTCTTTTTGTTCTCCCCCAAAAATCACGTTAACTTAATTTTTATACCTCACTCCTCAACTACCAACAAGCAATGGATTATCAACCAATAGAAGATTATGGAATCGTAGGAGACCTGAACACGGTGGCTCTCGTTGGACTGAACGGGTCCATAGATTTTATGTGCTTTCCTAATTTTGACTCACCTTCTATCTTTGCGTCACTCTTGGATAAAGACGATGGAGGATTTTTTCAGATTACGCCTGTTTTTGGGGAGATGCACAACAAGCAACTCTACCTTCCCGATACGAATGTCTTGCTCACCCGCTTTCTCTCTTCCGAAGGTGTTGGAGAATTGACGGATTTTATGCCCGCAGAGGAGCTTTATGAAGGACATGTTCTGATCAGAAGGTTGACTAACGTACGCGGGATCACCCGCTACAGGATGACCTGTAATCCACGGTTCAACTATGGAAAATCACCCCACACCATTGAGGTGCTGGATGAAAAATCCCTTCTTTTCCGTGGTGATGACGGTGTTTGCATTTGTCTTAGAAGTACAGTGGAGCTAAAAGTGGAAAATAAAGCAGGGGTGGCTGATTTTTATCTTGAACCCAATCAGATGGCTGATTTTGTTTTCGAGCTCCAGGACCACCTTAGGGAGGATGAAAATCTTGCTCTTTCCGAGATTGTGGACAGGGAATTAAAGGAGACGCTGGATTATTGGAAGAATTGGGCGGGAAGGTCCCAGTATAACGGCAGATGGCGGGAGATCGTAAACAGGTCTGCCTTGACGTTGAAGTTGTTGATTTCGCATAAATACGGATCGATAGTGGCCGCTCCCACTTTCAGCCTTCCTGAGCATATAGAAGGAGGAAGAAACTGGGATTATAGATTCACCTGGATCAGGGACGCCTCTTTCACGGTATATTCTCTTATGCATCTGGGTTATATCAAAGAAGCAGAAAAGTTTATGCAATGGGTAAAAGGGATTTTTCAGAACATGCAGAAAGGAGGCAGCCTTAAATTGATGTATACCGTTGCGGGAAATAAGGAAATGGACGAACAGGTGCTGATGCATATGGAAGGTTACCGAGGTTCCTCCCCAGTCCGAATCGGCAACAATGCCCATGCGCAGCTGCAACTGGATATTTATGGAGAACTGTTGGATGCCGTTTATATTTTCAACAAGTATGGAGAACCTATTTCGTACGGTTTTTGGCAGGATCTCTCCCAACAGATAGACTGGGTGTGCCATAATTGGGATCAGGAAGACGAAGGAATATGGGAAGTCAGAGGTGGAAGAAAAAAATTCCTTCATTCGCGCCTTATGTGTTGGGTGGCTTTGGACAGGGCCATTAAGATTGGCCAGGCCCGTTCTTTTCCCCTCAACCCCGAGTGGAGTATCCAACGGGATATCATCTTCAATTCTATATATAAGAACTTCTGGAACGAGGAGAGGAAGACATTTGTACAGTTTGAGGGAAGTGACTCCGTGGATGCTGCACTGCTGCTGATGCCTCTGGTGCGCTTCATTAGCCCCAAAGACCCCATGTGGTTGTCTACGCTGAAGGTTATTGAGGAAGATCTGGTTTCGGATTCGTTGGTGTACCGCTATAGACATGAAAAAGCAGCCGATGACGGCTTGGGACATCCGGAAGG
>DATGMS010000283.1:0-7407 GCA_035307285.1 Cyclobacteriaceae bacterium | reverse complement strand
AATTGCGCAAAGAATTGGATTTCCCTTGGTGATCAGACCTTCCTATACTTTAGGGGGTACCGGCGGAGGGTTTGTGGAAAAAGCGGAGGATTTTGAAAAAGCCCTTTCCGCTGGTCTGCAAGCATCACCCATCCATGAGGTCTTGGTAGAACAAAGCATATTGGGCTGGAAGGAATACGAGCTGGAATTGCTTCGTGACAATATCGGCAACATCATCATCATTTGTTCGATAGAGAATTTTGATCCAATGGGAATCCATACTGGGGATTCCATAACCGTGGCACCTGCGATGACCTTGCCGGATACCATTTATCAGAACATGAGAAACCTGGCCATCAAAATGATGAACGGAATAGGCATGTTTGCAGGTGGATGTAACGTACAGTTCGCGGTAAATCCCGTGGATGACACAATTGTAGGCATAGAAATAAATCCTAGGGTGTCCCGCTCCTCTGCACTGGCTTCCAAAGCCACTGGGTATCCCATTGCGAAAATTGCCGCTAAGCTGGCCATCGGCTACAACTTGGACGAGCTTAAAAATGCGATTACAGGCAACACTTCGGCTTTTTTCGAACCGACTTTGGATTATGTGATTGTAAAGATTCCCCGTTGGAATTTTGATAAATTCAAGGGCTCTGATAGACGCTTGGGCCTTTCCATGAAGTCAGTTGGAGAAGTGATGGGGATAGGCCGGAATTTTCAGGAGGCTCTACAGAAAGCCTGTCAATCTTTAGAAATTCGAAGAAACGGTCTCGGTGCCGATGGCAAAGAACTTAAGGATCAAGCCAAGTTGCTGGACAGCCTTAAAAATCCAAGCTGGAACCGCCTTTTTCATGTGTATGATGCATTTAAATTAGGGATTTCCTTCCGCACAATTCAAGATTTGACCAAAATCGACAAGTGGTTTTTGAAGCAGGTGGAGGAATTGGTGGACCTGGACAATACCATTTCCAAATACACCTTGGAGAATATTCCCCGGGAGTTGATGGAAATTGCGAAGAAAAAAGGCTATGCTGATCGGCAAATTGCCCATTTAGTGGGGTGCTTAGAAAGCGAGATATTTGATAAACGTAGAAATGAATGGGGGCTTAAGCGGGTGTTTAAATTGGTGGATACCTGTGCGGCAGAGTTTGAGGCGAAGACACCCTATTTCTATTCCACCTTTGGCGAGGAAAACGAGTCTGTTTCTTCTGACAGGAAGAAAGTGATCGTATTAGGTTCGGGGCCAAACCGCGTAGGACAGGGCATAGAATTCGATTACTCTTGTGTTCATGGAATCCTTGCTGCCAAGGAATGTGGCTATGAAACCATCATGATCAATTGTAATCCCGAAACCGTTTCCACAGATTTCGATATTGCTGATAAACTTTATTTTGAGCCTGTTTTTTGGGAACATATTTATGAAATAATTCTCCATGAAAAGCCTGAAGGGGTGATCGTTCAATTGGGCGGACAAACCGCATTGAAGTTGGCGGAGAAGTTGGAAAAATACGGTATAAAAATTCTTGGGACCAGCTACAAAGCGCTTGATTTGGCGGAAGACCGGGGCGAATTTTCTTCCTTGTTGAAGGAAAACGAAGTTCCTTACCCTGAGTTCGGAACCATCCACAATACAGATGAAGCGTTAGAACTGTGCAAAACCATTGGATTTCCTTTATTGGTTAGGCCCTCCTACGTTTTGGGCGGGCAGGGTATGAAGATCGTCATTAACGAAAAGGAACTTGAGGAACATGTGGTGGAAGTCTTCAAAGACATGCCAGATAATGAGATCCTTCTCGACCATTTTCTTGAAGGGGCGATTGAAGCAGAGGCTGATGCGATCTGTGACGGAGAAAATGTCTATATCATAGGGATTATGCAACATATAGAGCCCGCGGGGATTCACTCCGGCGACTCCTATGCAGTATTGCCTCCCTACAATTTGGGCGATCTTGTGATCCGCCAGATTGAAGTGTATACCAAGAAAATCGCTTTGGCTCTCCAAACCGTGGGACTGATTAATGTGCAGTTTGCCATTAAGAATGACAAAGTGTACGTGATAGAAGCGAACCCTCGAGCCTCTAGAACTGTTCCTTTTATTTGTAAAGCTTATCGTGAACCTTATGTAAACTATGCCGTAAAGGTAATGTTAGGGGAAAAGAAAGTCACTGACTTCAACTTTGCCCCCTATAAAAAAGGATACGCCATAAAGGAACCGGTATTCTCTTTTCATAAATTTCCCAATGTCAATAAGGAGTTGGGACCTGAGATGAAATCAACGGGAGAAGCCATATACTTTATTGAGGATTTGATGGACGATTATTTCTTGAAGATTTATGCTGAGCGTAACCTGTATCTAAGTAAATAAAGCCATTTAGGAGCTCAATAGGGAACGAACTTATATTGAGTTCATTCCCTATTGAGCTCCTATACAAAATAAAAATTTGATGATTTTAAAACTGATCATATTCTTTATAGCCATAGGCTGGATTATGTCTACGTTAGTACGGTACTTCCTCAAAAGCAAGCTTAAAAAGTTTGTAGACCAGGTGAATGAGGTACAAAAGGAGCAATACCGTCAACAAAGAAAGCCTTCTCACGGTAACGTAAATGTCGACTATATTCCTAAAAGCGATAAAAAGGGATCCCCCGGCCATATTTCAGGAGGAGAATATGTTGACTACGAGGAGGTAAAGGAATAATTTTCTATAGAGAATCTAGATTTTTTAATTTTATTTGATATATTTCTTTTTCATTTCATCATTGCTTTGAAAAAGGAAATATCCATACTGCTTTTATTTTGTTTTTTCTTTTACCATTTCGGGTATTACCTGTTTTATTTTTCCTACAAATATAAAATTGAAAGCGATTGGGCCAATGCCATACATGCCGATGAACACGATTTAGGTGAGGCACAATTGATCAATATTCCACTCACTATTCCCTATATGGTGGATCAGGAGGAATTCCAGGAAGCCAATTCTTCATTTGAAAAAAGAGGTAAATCCTATAGAGTGGTAAAACAACGATACCTGAGGGACACTTTACAAATTGTCTATGTCCCTGATGTGGCATCCAATAGGCTAGACCACACGATAAAGGACTGGATATCTTTCCTCAACGACGGTATAGAAAAGGAGACAACCAATGGTAAGATCATGGTGAAGAATTTCTTAAAGGATTTTATGCAGCCATTGGTCTTCGCAAGTTTTAATTCCAGGGACTTTCTTCAATTGAAGACGGTAGCTTTTCTTTTTGTTCTATATATCGATATCTCTATCGAGCAATCTTATCCCCCACCTGAAATCGCCTGATTTTCATCATTATTTATCCCACGGCTTCTAAATCCAATTGGATATTAGCGGACACAATCGCCTGATCAAATCCGATTTGCGAAACGGGGACCTTCCGTTTTGCTAAGCATTGGTCATGCACTTTATCTATTGTAAAATTTATCTAAATTATGAAAACAGCGATATACTTAACCATAAGCGGTGCACTCCTTTGTGCCGCAATAGAGACACATGCGCAAGGCTGTGTGGCAGTCAGGTCTTTTTCGGGCGGTACCGGCGAAATAGGATCAGAGGCATTTCTTCCAAAAGGATCCTGGCTAGCAGGGGCAAACTTCAGGTATTTTCACTCCTACAAACATTTTGGGGGAACCGAAGAACATACCTATAGAGTGGAACAGGGCACAGAAGTGATCAATGATTCGTACTTTCTAGATCTATCGATGACGTACGGCATTACCGACCGCCTATTTGGGACAGTTACCTTCCCGGTGGTCTACCATGAGCGCTCCTCCATGTATGAGCACGGCGGAAACCCTCCGAATGGCTTAGGAGACAGGCACAAGACATATGCTCAAGGACTTGGGGATGTACGTATGAATGTGGGATACTGGGTGCTTGATCCCCATAAGCATATGAACGGCAACTTTTCTTTGGGATTGGGAATCAAGCTTCCCACAGGTGAATACGGTGCTAAGGATACCTTTTATAATCAAGGGCCAGAAAGAAACCAGACTCTCGATGTTACAGTAGATCAATCCATTCAACCTGGAGATGGGGGTTTGGGATTTACTTTTGATTTCCAAGGTTATCGGATGCTGTCCCATAATTTGATGCTAAACGGTACTTTCTATTATCTAGCCAATCCCAGGGAAAAGAATGGCGAATCTGCAAGGAACGGGTCAGTAGAGTTCTCGGTTCCAGATCAATATGCTGCAAGACTTGGGGTGACTTATATTTCTTCGGTCAAGGGGCTTAGTTTCTTTCTTGGTGCAAGGCATGAATGTGTTCCCGTATATGATTTGATAGGAGGAAGTGACGGTTTTAGAAGGCCCGGATACATTGTGTCTGCTGAACCTGGGATCAACTACAGCTGGAGTAAGTTTGCTCTTAATGTCAACGTCCCAATCGCATTGGAGCGGAATAGAACCCAAAGCTATCTGGATAAGAAGAACAGTACCCCAGGCGATAGGAGACACGGGGATGCTGCATTTGCGGATTATCTGATCAACGTCGGATTTGCATGGCGATTGAGCAAGAGTGCGCCAGATGTTTTTAATATCCGCTAAGAACTCCTGAACAACCTCCAATTGCTTTTCCTTTAAGGATGGTAATTGGAGGTATATTTTTCTATTACGGGCCATTGAGTCTGCTGCAAAGAAAGCTGTAAGCCGGATTTTTATTGCAAATAGTATAATTGTTTCCTTCGGGACATGGAAAAAGACGTCCTCCAAATGGATTTTTTATTCCTCTATTATTCTCCCACAGTACATGGCTTCTGACAATCTTGAGTCTTATGCCTTAGGTCTAAAATTTTTTCCTATCTTCGTCTTATTACAAGGGGTGCTTGACCAATTCGGTCAGGCTGAGATCAAACCCAACCTGATCTGGATAATGCCAGCGTAGGAAATGTAAAAATTACTCTTGCCGTATTTTCACACTCCGAATATTTAATGCTGCTTTACCAATCAGGACATTTATTACTAAATGACCCGATAGGAACATGGTAGAAGAAAAATTTGATTTAGTCACCCAAGACCTTCAAAAATGGCAAGGTCGCCAAGAATGGTTTTTTAACCGTGAACATACCGACACCTACGAACTTTGGTATGAAGGCAGGTACAAACGTGCCGAGGTCTGGCAAAAGAAAGTCATCGCACAACTTATTAAGAAAGATTCCAGAGTACAAACCCTCCTAGAGTTTGGCTGTGGAACCACCCGCTTCACCCGCTGGTGGAAGGAAATCGGCATCGACGCCAGCGGCGGGGACATATCTCCCTTTATGCTGGGCCAGGGGGTGCATCTTTTCAACGGGGACCTGGTCTTGGCCGATTCCCATCACATGCCATTTAAAGATCACACCTTCGATGCCCTTGCCTTTATTACCACCTTTGAGTACTATAAAGATCCGGTAAAGGTCATCCGTGAAGCAGCTAGGGTGGGGAAACATGGCATCGTCTTCGGCATGATGAACCGCAACTCCCCCAAAGTAGTCCGAAGGAGAATACAAGAGCAGTTTGGAAAAAATCCATTTTATGTGACCGCTACTTTTTACACTCCCACAAAATTGATTGCCATTATTCATGAAGCCTTGGCAGGAAGGAATTACACCATAGAGTGGTCGGCGACAGGCTTGCCTAAATGGTTTCCCGTTCAGCAATGGAGTGTTCCTTATGGGGATTTCTTCGGCTTATATGTAAAATTGAATGATAAACCATGAAGGCATTTGAAGAATTTTCCGGAAAATTGACCGGTGAGTCCTTTCAGCAGCTTGTCCGGCCCAAAATAGGAATGCATCGAAATGAAGTGCTTCACGGCCCTCACTTCGGTGTGGACACGGCTGTCATTGACTTGGGAAATAACTTGGGTTTGGCGGTTTCGAGCGACCCGCTCTCCTTGATTCCATCGATTGGAATGAAGGCATCGGCCTGGTTGTCAGTTCACCTCATGGCCAACGACATGGCCACTACCGGATTTGCGCCCATGTATGCGCAGATGGTGCTTAACCTTCCTACGTCATTGTCTCTACCTGCCTTTGAAGAATACTGGTCTTACATTCACCAGTTTTGTGAAGACCTTGGGGTGGCGATTACAGGCGGGCATACGGGGCAGATTGAAGGACAAAACTCCACCATCTCCGGGGGCGGTACCA
The DNA here is from genome assembly GCA_035307285.1 of Cyclobacteriaceae bacterium. GTDB lineage: Bacteria > Bacteroidota > Bacteroidia > Cytophagales > Cyclobacteriaceae > DATGMS01. Next base: position 1,266 of record DATGMS010000283.1, on the reverse strand, counting down.
TGTTTCTCACTGCTCCTTTGGATAAAATCATCTGTAGCAAAGGCGCATCTCCGGGAGATGTTATAATCGTCACCAAGGAAGCAGCCATGACATCTACTTCCATTCTCGCCATGAGCTTCCCCGATACCGTCATCAATAAGGTTGGAAAAGAAGTCTATGATCTAGCCTGTGCTAATTTCTATCGGACCTCGTCCCTTCCCGAAGCACTGTTAGCCATGGAAGCCCTTGAACCTAACCAGGAATTAAAGGCCATGCATGATGTCACAGAAGGCGGAGTGGTTGGAGCTATTCTGGAAATGGCTCAAGCGTCAGGATGCAGCGTGGAAATTGATAACCAGTCATTACCAATAGGAGAGGCCCAGAAGCAGATCACTGGATTATTCGGGATTGATCCCCGATTTTGCGTAGGGGCGGGTTCAATGGTACTGGCGGTCAAGCAGGGTAAGGAAGATGCTTTGCTTCAATATTTGGGAAGTAGAGAGCTAGAAGCCACCGTAGTAGGGAAGTTTACTCCAAAAGAAGCAGACAATGTGCTTATAGAAAACGGGGAAGGAAGACCCCTCTACTTCAACGGTAAAGATCCTTATTGGGAAGCATTCTTCCGAGCCTATAAACAGCAATGGACATGACAGCAAAGCGTACAATAGCCGGAGGCCTGTATCTGGTGCTAAATCCATCCATGGAGGGACGCCTCCTTTTCAGCCGATTAAAGAGTGCTTTGGAGGGAGGCGTACAGTTGCTTCAAATTTGGAATAATTGGCCCGACGATTATGACCGGGAGAGGAAGCTAGGCTTTATAAGTGAAGTGATGGATGTTGCCGATGGATACTCTGTTCCCGTTTTGATGAACGAAGAATGGGAATTGTTACTGGATAGCTCGTTGTCCGGGCTGCACTTCGATTTGATTCCCCGAAATTTCATTGAAATAAAAGAAAGACTTCCCGATAATGTGATCATAGGAATAACCTGTGGCAATGACCTCCAGACCGTGGAATGGGCTCATGAGCAGCAGTTGGATTACATCTCCTTCTGTGCCATGTTCCCTTCGAGTTCGGTGGACAGTTGCGAAATCGTTTCTCCAGAAACCTTACAAAAAGCGCGATCTATTACCGATCTGCCCATGTTTGTTTCAGGAGGAGTAACCCCTGCCAACCTGCTTCAACTGAAGCATCTGGACATTAGTGGGATAGCGGTCATTTCCGGCATCCTCAATCAGCCGAATCCCAAAGATGCGGCCTTAAATTATCACCAGGCTTTTAATGAACT
>DATGMS010000282.1:0-7019 GCA_035307285.1 Cyclobacteriaceae bacterium | reverse complement strand
TACAGGGGCTTCAACAAATCGTAGAAAAGGAAATCCAATGCTACGAAGGGGATTGTAATGACAGTGCTCTGATGGAAAAGATATTTGACGCTCATGAAATTGAAGGAATTATTCATTTTGCAGCCCACAAAGCAGTGGGTGAAAGTACCCGACTTCCTCTTAAATATTACCGTAACAATATAGGCTCTCTTCTGGTCCTGCTGGATACCATGAAGAAATTCGGTATAAAAAATATAGTCTTCTCCTCCTCCTGTACCGTCTATGGTCAGCCCGATCAATTGCCTGTTAAGGAATCCACACCGAGAAAAGATGCTGAAAGTCCCTATGGCAATACAAAAAGAATAGGTGAGGACATTTTGGTGGATTATGTCAAAAGCGGGGAAAAGATCCGGGCAATTGCTTTACGCTATTTCAACCCCATCGGCGCCCATAAGTCTGCCCTTATCGGAGAGCTTCCCATAGGTGTCCCTGCGAATCTCGTCCCTTTTGTGACCCAAACAGGGGTAGGAATCCGAGAAAAAATTACTGTATTTGGGGACGACTATGACACTCCCGACGGAACGTGCGTTCGGGACTACATCCATGTCATGGATCTCGCCGATGCCCATGTCAAGTCTTTGCAATACTTGGATGACAAGCCCGAGAATTTCTACGACCTCTTCAATGTAGGCACGGGGAACGGCAACACGGTGATGGAAGTAGTTAAAGCTTTCGAGAAAGTCAGTGAAAAACCTTTAAACTACGAAATCGGTGCTAGAAGATCAGGCGATGTGGAGAAGGTATGGGCTGATACTTCAAAAATAAACCAAGTGCTGAATTGGTTTCCCCAGTACAACCTTGAAGAAGCACTGAGAGACAGCTGGAACTGGCAGCTAAACCTGGCAAAGAGGCAGAAGGTTTAAGAAGAAAGGGTTAGACAAGCACATTAGATCAAAGATAGAAGAGGAATAAACCACCTTCTATCTTGTTCCAACTCCTACTGAAAAATGCGATGTCTTTCAAATGGCTTTTCTCTGTCGAATAGATACCGATAGGTGTGGTGAGTTTTGTAGATAGTCGCATTGATTTGCTCGCATACCCGCATCATTTTAGGGTTAAAGTCTCCTATCCAATTCATCTCTATGGATTCGTAGGGAAAGGAACTCTTGCTGCTCATCTCATTGTAACGTTTGACCATGGCGCTTTCCACGCCCTTTCCTTGGTGCTCAGGTACGACGCCAAAGACCAGTCCCAGCATTTTATTGGGCGGGTTAAAAATTTTGTTATACAGAAACTTCAGCTTACCGATCAGATCCATTTTTCCGTTGACGTACTTAAACAACTGGTTTAATTCGGGAATGGAGATAAAAAAAGAAACCGGCTCCCCTTTATAAAATCCAAAGTAAATCAATTGCGGATCAATGACCGGTTTCATCTTTCCGAACATCACCTGCGCCTCTTTCAAGGTCATGCTTTTGCCCAAATGACGCGCCCAAGCCCTATTGTAGACAGTCATGAAATATTCCGGGGCCTTTTCTGACAATTCCTTGCCCTTCAGGTATCGATAATTATAATCTGGATGGTTTAAAGTAATATCTGCCCGTTCATGAAATTTTGGATCAAAACCGAGTCCTTTGACAGGACGCATATAGGTATATTGTTTGAAGTAAATCTGAAAGCCATAAGCTTCAAAGAAATCCTTATAATAGGAGAAATTCCAGGGCATGTTATAATTGGGGGGAGAAAAGCCCTCCACCAACAGCCCCCACCATTTGTCCCTCTCGCCGAAATTGACCGGACCATCCATGGCTTCCATTCCTTTCTCAGCGAGCCATTTCCTTGCCGTGTCAAAAAGCAAAAATGCGGCATCTTTATCATTGACGCATTCAAAAAATCCCATTCCCCCCGTCGGTTGCTTTTCTTTCCACTTCGGATTAATAAAAGCCGCAACCCTACCAATTGTCTCCCCTTGATCATTTTTCAACAACCAGCGGATAGCTTCTGCTTTATGGCGAAAGAGTTTGTTGGTCTCCGCGTGAAAAAGATCTTCGATATCCTTATCCAAAGGTCGGATCCAGTTTTTTTCTCCTTTATATAGCCTCACGGCCATTTCAAAAAACTCCCTTCGATGGGCTGGACTTGTAACTTCCAGTAATTTCATATTTTGTCAGACGTTAGACGCAAGCTATCAGATTAGATTTTATTGGCTCTATTTCCTAAACCCCACTACTGTCCTACAACTTCACCGTACAGGTCAAATTCCGTTGCATCAGTAATTTTTACACTCACAAAATCGCCGATCCTGCAATATTGCTGGGTAGCATCGATCAGAACCTCGTTATCCACGTCTACCGAATCAAACTCGGTTCTTCCCACAAATTGGCCATTTTCCTTTTTGTCCACCAGTACCTTGAAGGTCTTCCCAATTTTTTCTTGGTTAAGGTCGTAGGAGATCTGCTCCTGCACTTCCATCAGGTGATTTGCCCGGGCTTGTTTTTCATCTTGCGAAAGTAGATCTTCCATGGAATGAGCATGGGTGTCCTCCTCATGGGAATAGGTGAAAACACCGAGACGCTCAAATTTCATCCGCTGCACAAAATCCACCATTTCATGAAATTCCCTCTCTCCTTCCCCCGGATGACCTGCGATCATTGTCGTTCTTATAGCAATTCCCGGTATCCGCTCTCTGATGCTATGGATCAACTCCTCTTGTTTTTCCCTTGAAGTTCCTCTTCGCATCATCTTTAACACATCGGATGATCCGTGCTGAAGGGGAATATCAAGGTATTTGCAGATATTGGGACGTTCGGCCATGACGTCGAGAATATCCATTGGAAATCCTGTAGGATAGGCATAATGAAGCCTAATCCAATCGATACCCTGAACCTCAGAAAGTGCCGCCATTAAGTCCGCCAACCTTCTTTTCTTATACAAATCCAATCCATAATAGGTGGAGTCCTGTGCTATCAGCAACAATTCCCGGGTACCGTTGGCTGCTTTAATCTGTGCCTCCCGCACCAGTTCTTCTATGGGTTTGGAAATATGGTTTCCACGCATCAACGGAATGGCACAAAACGAACAGGGGCGATCGCAGCCTTCCGAGATCTTCATATAGGCATAATGAGAGGGGTGCGACAAAAGGCGCTCCCCTACCAATTCGTGTCTGTAATCCGCTTTGAATCTTTTTAATAAGGCAGGAAGATCCCTGGTTCCAAAGTAAGCATCCACTTGGGGAATTTCCACTTCGAGATCATCTTTATATCTTTGGGAAAGGCAGCCAGTGACGTACACTTTATCGATCAAACCTTGCTCCTTTGCGTCAACATATTGCAATATGGTATCAATGGATTCCTGCTTGGCGTTGTCAATAAAGCCACAGGTATTGATAATGACAATATTGTGGTCATGGGCGTTTACTGCCTCATGGGAGGCCAAGATCCCGTTTCCCTTTAATTGGGTCAGCAGCACCTCGGAGTCCACCAGATTTTTGGAGCAACCCATGGTTACAATATTGACCTTGTCTTTTTTTAATGTTCTTGCTTTCAATCTCTTCTACTTTGCTGCAAAAGTACAGAAAATTTTACACTTAGTAAGGTTTAACCTTACGCGAGCAGCCGATGCTCATCCAAGAAAAACTTATTTTATCATCGGCAAGCTATATCTTCCCCCCGTACTATACGTTGGCATGCCTTTAAGATTTATTAACATTTAAACCTGATTACCCGATTAAACCTAGGTCCAGTACCTAAGTCTAAAGGGTATACAAACAAGTGGAAGCCATGAAAAAGTTATTGTTGATCATTGCCGCGTTTTGCTTCTTAAACCTAAGTGCCGAAGCGCAACAGGAGAGAAAAACCCGTGAGAGAATGACGCCGGAGAAAGTGGCGGAAAGATTAACCGAAAGGATGACCAAAGAACTGGACCTTTCTGAAGAGCAAAAGAAGGAAGTATATGCCCTACATCTTGAAAACGCCTCAAAGAGAACCCAAGAGATGAAGGAAAAGAGGGAAAAAATGAAGGCTAACCATATAGCCCAACAAGAGAAATTTGAGGCTATCCTCAGCCCTGAACAAAAAGCAGCCTGGGAAGCAAAAAGGTCCGAAGTCCGAGAAAAAAGAAATCAGCCACGAGAAGGCAAAAAAAAGTTTGACAGAAAAGCTAGGCGTCAGCATAATATTAGAGGTTAAATAGATAAGGTTTGGTTGTTGATTGGTTAAGGGGAGGTTCATTGGACCTCCCTTTTTTTAGAGAAAAAAATAAAGCTAACTTGGGGTTTATTCTTAACCGAGAGAAACATGGAAAGCTATTACAATCCCGCAGATCTAAAAAAATTTGGCCAGATAGGCGAATTCCAGCAAAAATTGGCAGATAAGTTCTTTGACTATTATGGAGAGGTATTTAAAGAAGGGGCCTTGACGGCCAGAGAAAAGTCTCTTATTGCTTTGGCAGTATCACACACCATCCAGTGTCCCTATTGCATTGATGCCTACACCACCGACTCTTTGGAAAAAGGCTGTGACGAAGAACAAATGATGGAAGCTGTCCATGTAGCCGCAGCCATACGGGGCGGGGCGAGTCTGGTGCACGGTGTCCAAATGATGAACAAGGTTAAGGACCTCTCCATGTAGCACGATCCTTGCGCTTCTTCAACAGTCTTGTAAGATCAAGGAAAATATCAATGGAACACAGGAATGATTTTTAGCATTGTTCCTGAATCGTACAAATGTAAACACTCACGGCGTTTAAAATATAGCGATTTGAAATCCCTAGCTGCACAAGGCCAGTTAATGGCCAAGGGCGAGAGCCAAATAGCTTTCTTGGAAAGCACCCCTATCAACGGATTTATGCCTCAAACTTTTGAAGACAAGTTAAAGGAGGCCGGAGCATTACCGTTAAAACCCAAAGGGATAGATGTTTTCCAGATCAATCTGGGAAAAATGTGTAACCAGGTTTGTAGACATTGCCATGTGGATGCCGGTCCCGACCGCAAGGAAATTATGGGTCGTGAGATGATGGAATTGTGCCTCGAAGCGATAAGAGAAAGTGGCGCCCATACCGTTGATCTTACCGGAGGCGCACCCGAGATGAACCCACACTTCCGATGGTTGGTTGAGAAACTGTCGGCTATGGGAAAACATATTATTGTTCGATGTAATCTTACCATCATTGTATCCAATCCGCGCTATCACGATCTCCCCAAATTCTATAAAGATAACAGCTGTGAAGTAGTTTCCTCTTTACCTTATTTTACTGCCCTTCGGACTGACGCACAAAGGGGATCTGGGGTTTTTGAGAGGTCGATTAAAGCCCTAAAGATGCTGAATGCTGAAGGTTATGGAAAAGAAGATACTGGTCTAAAACTTAATTTGGTCTACAATCCTTCTGGTGCTTTTTTGCCAGCAGACCAACAATCGCTGCAGGCTCAGTTCAAAAATAAATTGAAGGACCTTCATGGCATAGTTTTTAATGAGTTATTAACCATCACCAACCTACCTGTCAGCCGCTTCCTAGATTATCTTATCCAAAGCGGCAATTATGAAGACTATATGGAAAAGCTGATCAACAGTTTCAATCCGTCAGCGGCATTCAATGTCATGTGTCGAAATACGCTGTCGGTAGGATGGGATGGATATCTTTATGATTGTGACTTTAATCAAATGTTGGACCTGCCCGTAGCTTGCGATGCCATCCATATCAGGGATTTTAACTTTGATAAACTCCAGAACCGGAAAATTGTAACCAATAAACATTGTTTTGGATGCACGGCAGGCGCTGGAAGCAGCTGTGGAGGAAGTATCGCATGAAGGACACCGCCTTAATCGTATTTCAAAAAAAACCCGAAAAAGGACAAGTAAAGACCCGCCTTGCGCAGACCATCGGGGATGAAAAAGCCGTTGAGGTTTACCGATATTTGCTTGACCACACCCATCGGCAACTGGCTTTATTGCAAATTCCTGTTTTCGTTTATTTTGACAATGCAATTGATCGCGATTTTTTGCTACAAGAAAATTATTCTGTCGCCGTACAAAAAGGGAAAGATTTGGGTGAAAAGATGAAAACCGCCTTAAAAGAAGTCTTTTCTGCCAGCCACCAAAAAGTCTTCCTCCTGGGTTCCGATTGCCCTGGTCTTGAGACCTGTATCATCCAGGAAGCCATTGAATCCTTGGAATCAAATGATCTAGTGATAGGGCCGGCCAAGGACGGGGGATACTATCTTATTGGGATGAAAAAGCCCCATGATGCTTTGTTTGAAAACAAGTCTTGGAGTACTTCCACAGTTTTGACAGATACTTTAAGGGAGGCACAAATACAAGGCTTGACCGTTAGCCTCCTTAAAGAATTGTCCGATGTGGATGTTTATGAGGACTTGAGCAATGGGTTAAAACAGAGATTCAATATTAGATAGGTAAAGAATGTTTTAGGCTTACGGTATTCATACAAAAGTTCCGCATTCGTCATTCTCGACCCGACGTTTGATGTTATGGCAAAAGGTTCACGCTGTTTTACTTATGATCTTGCTAGACATTATAATTTAACCTCCGTAAAAAGATAAATAGTAGTTTTTTGCCTTCTCTTGATGCTTTAGGATAAAAAAAACCACTTCTTAAGTGGCTTTTTTCGTTGTTTATCTATTGACTTCTACAGTTTCCAAATTATTAAAATGCGATCGATCCCTTTGGGGTAAAGAAGATTTTCCCTGCAGGAAAAGATCCACCTGAACCGCACACTCCCGGCCTTCCGCTATGGCCCAAACAACTAAGGATTGGCCCCTTCTCATATCGCCAGCCAAAAATACCCCCGGTTCAGTGCTTTGATAATTCTTGGATTTAGGTAAAGCGTTTTCCAAAAGACCGACGCCGAAAGATTCCAGAAGACCGTTTTGCTTTGGTCCTGTATAGCCGATGGCCAAAAGAGCCAGATCGCAAGGCAATATTCTTTCGGTTCCTGCCAATTCAAAAAACTGCATCCTCCCGTTCTCCTCTTTCCATTCAATCTCTACCACTTTCAGACCCGTCACATTGCCCTGCTCATCACTGGTG
>DATGMS010000281.1:0-6433 GCA_035307285.1 Cyclobacteriaceae bacterium | reverse complement strand
ATTTCAAACTGACTTTTCCGACTACGGTTCCGATTTTTTTATTTCAAATCGACTTTTTCGATTTCAAACGGACTTTTCCGGCTTCCGTGTCCGTTTTTCTCACGGCAAACAGACTTATTTCACTTCAAACGGACTTATTTCATTTCAAATGCATTTTTTTCATTTCAGATGGACTGGTTTCGACCCGACTTCGGCTTTTGTTGCTCCAAATCGTTAGATTGTGGGACCGTCGCTATCTCATAACCTACGATCCTACGATCCGACAGTCCCACGATCCTACTATATGGTTTTCTTTAATTCTTCTTTTCTTAATGGTTCAATAGTAAACCTTAAATCCAATCCCAAAATCGTTACGCTCAACTCTTAGGGTTCAAGACCCCAGCTTCGGTCTTCCCACCGTTTTTAATTACTGTTCTTAAGGACCAAATCCTCCACACAGGCTACCCAGGTATCATTGGAATTGAGGCTGGGGACCAAGTCCCATCTCTCTCCACCAAGTTCCTTGAACTGTTCCTGGTACTGTTCCCCCACCTCAACCGTTGTCTCCAAGCAATCGGCCACAAAAGCCGGCGAAAAGGCCAATACCTTCTTTCTACCTGCCGCGGCCAGTTCATTGATGACCTCGTCGGTATAAGGCTTGATCCAAGGGTCTTTTAGCAATCGAGACTGAAAAGAAGTTTTAACCTTCTCCTCTGGAAGGTTTAGTCGTTCGGCAATCAACCTCGTGGTATAAAAGCACTGCGCCCTATAGCAAAACTGGTTCTTCTTGGTTTTTACGCTGCAACATTTGTCGCTCAACTGGCAGTAGCCTTCGCTGGATGCCTTCAGTATCTGCCTTTCTGGAAGACCGTGGTAGGAGAACAAATAAGTGTCATAATCTGCCTTTTCCATCATCTCCTTGCCGATCTCTGCCCATGCCTCCAAGAACAAGGGGTGGTCCACAAAGTCGTTGATAAATGTCATGGAAGGTATCACCTGCCATTGTTGGGTGATCTCCATCACCTTGTCCGCTACCGTTCCGGTGGAAGCAGAGGCATACTGGGGAAATAGAGGGAGGACGATTATTTTTTTGACATTGGCTTTTCTCAAAGCCTCAAGGCCACTTTCAATACTGGGAGACTGGTAACGCATAGCGATCTCCACCTGAAATTGATCCTTATCCAAGCGGGCCATCAGTTTGTCCCGCAAATCCTCTGCATGAAACAGCAGGGGAGAACCTCTGTCTGTCCAAAGCTTTTTGTATTCGATAGCCGACTTGGGCGCTCTAAACGGAGCGACAATAAAATTAATTAAAAACCACCGGGAAATCTGGGGGATGTCGATCACCCTTTTATCCATTAGAAATTCTCTAAGGTATTTTCGGACATCCGCTGTTGAAGTACTATCTGGCGTTCCCACGTTTACCAGCAACACGCCGGTCTTGGCTTTGTTTTTATGCATGATCAATTCAATTGAAAGCCAAAATTACAATCTTAAAGCCAATAACCTTAATATAATCGATCGAAAAACGACATGGGCCATAGAAGCGCTTCGCCTAGCTGACTTTGGTCGTCACTTCAGATGTTCCGAGGCTCAACTTCATCAACGGCCCGCTTGTCATACTGGTAACGATGGCCATGATAACCAAGGCCACAAACAATCTTTCATCGATGAGGCCGTTCTCCAAAGCGATCAACCCCAATATAATTTCCATGGCTCCTCTTGCATTCATACCAAAGCCCACCGCAAGAGACTCCCTTAAGTTAAACCCGCCTTGGGCAGCTCCCAAACCACTACCGATTATCTTTCCTGCAAACGAAATTGCCAAAATTGCCAGTGTTAGACCCAAGTCGAAATTGGTTACAAAATTTATCTTCAGTCCAATGGACACAAAGAACAAGGGCGCAAAGATGTTATTGATAAACTGGTGGACGATCTCTTTGGCCCTTTCTGACATATGTTCTGAATCCCCTAAAGCTATCCCTAACAAAAAGGCGCCAAATATCGCATGAATGCCCAACCACTCCGTAAAAGCAGCTGCCAAAAAACAAAAGGCCATGGACAAAGACAAAACACCACCCGGCCAAGCCAGTTTCTTGTTGATCCAAGGCAAAACCCTATTGATAATGGCCTTCCCAACCGTCAACATAAAGAAAGTAAACACCAAGGTAATCCCTATGGTCTGGATCAAAGACAGGTTACTACCCTGACCCATAAAGGACAAGATCACCGAAAAAATCAACCAGCCGATAATATCGTTAACCATGGCAGAGGCGACAATCAGCATTCCTATCTTGGACTTAAACATATTGGTGTCCATCAATATCCTAACCACTACCGGCAATGCGGTGATAGACATCGCGGTACCCATGAACAAGGAGAATAAGAGCCTGTCTCCATCAGCAAGACCAAAGAAGTCCGGAAAATAGTACGGGAAGACGAACCCTAATGCAAAGGGTATCACCAATCCAAGGACACTTATACTGACCGCTGCTTTCCCTTGAGACCAGATCAGATGGAGTTCAACCTCTAGCCCTGCAATAAAAAGCAACAGGATAACTGCAATCTGGACAATTCCATCCAAGGCCAAGTTGGTGCCTTGGCTTGCCATAAATAGAAAATCAAACATTTCCGGATAAAAGGTCCCTAAAATTGTAGGCCCGAGTATTACCCCCGCAAACAACTCCCCCACAACGGCAGGCTGGTTAAACTTACGTGCGACCTCTGCAAAAATCCTGGCAAGGATCAACATAGCAGCTAATTGCAGAAGAAGATTAATGACCTCTGTATGACTTAAACTGCTCATGAAGTTTGGCTATTGATGATTAAAACGTTGCAAGGCAAATTGCTTAATATATCTTCTAAATCATGGGGGAACAACCGGTCCAAAAAGTTCAAGTTTTCCTGTCCTCCAACAATCAGTAAATCGGCATGTATCTTCTCGGAAAACTTCGCCAGCTCTACCGCCCAACGCCCTCCGGTTACCTTAATGCTGATTTTTAGCTGTTCTTGATCAATGTCCTTAAGAATATTCTCTACATAATGGACTTCATCCTGCACCAACTGTCTTTTGATCATAGCGGCCTTCGCCTCACTTTCCTCTGAGGCCGTGGCCATCCTCAAGAGGTACATTTTAATTTCGTTAACAATAAATACCTGGCTTGACCTCTCAACCTTACATAAGTTGATCCCCTTCCGGATGACGTCAGGGGTTTGGACTTGCTGAGTGCCGTTAATGACCACCTTATCGAAATTCTGCGGTACTGTGCTGGGTTCTATAAGGACCAAAACGGAGCATTTCGCCTTTCTGATGATTTTCCTGGCAATAGATCCTAGATAATAGGTAAAAACATTTTCCTGCTTCAAAGCTCCTGCTACCAATAGATCGACGTTTTCTTGATTGCAGACCTGGATAATCTTCTTTGCCGGCTTCCCTTCTTTCCAAATAATAGTAGTTTTATTCCGATCTACTTGATACTTATCCAGTAGTGCATCCAATGACCTTCTCTTTTCTTCTGTATCCTGTCCAATATGAATCAAAATCAAAGAAGCCCCATACAAATCCTTCATCCGTTTTGTTTCACAGATCAGGGCCTCCATTCTGGGCGAGAAAGCTATTGCTAAAGCTATTTTAGTGTACATAATATCCAGACTTGCGTCATTATATTTTTTGAAAGTAATGAAAAAAAACCAGAATGCTATCCTAGGCACTGACTCATAACAAAAAAAGCCCAAGCTAAATTAGCTTGGGCTTAGACATAATTGTTGCGGCTTTATTTTATTGTGCAGGCTGTGCAGGAGGCGTAATGCCTAATTTGCCCAACACCAAATCCGTGAAGGTATCTTCATCTTTGGTGTACAATAATACAGGAGCTTGACCCGCAGTTTCAGAGAAAACGTGCGAATAGTTGTTTTCTGCGGCTACTGCATTGATAGCGTTGAATACTTTGGTCTGTACAGGCTCCAACAGTTCCTGAAGCTTTCTCTGGTAAGAAGTCTGGGCATCGCCTTCAAACTTTTGGATCTCCTGTTGGAGTGTTTGAAGCTCCTGCTCTTTTTGACCTCTAGCCTCTTCAGTCATAGTCTGTGCAGCTTGCTGATAACTTTGTACCTGCTTCTGAAAGTCCTGGGACTTGGTCTGTAACTGTGCGCCTAACTGGTTACTATAATCCTTAATATCAGCATCAATTTGCTCCATTTCTGGCATTAAACTCATGATGTATTCGACATTTGTGTAGCCAATCTTGATGTCCTGAGCTTGTGCTACGAATCCTACGCAAAACAAAGCGATTGCTGAAAGGATGGTTTTTGCTTTCATAATTCTAGTTTTCATTAATTTTAATTGTTTTCTAATCCTAATTCTTCAATAACAAAATCCGAGTAATCGTGCCGGGGATCGGTGTAGATCATGGACAGGTCAGAAGCTTTATCGAAGAGAATAGCTATTCCATTTCTCTTCGAAACCTTGTCGATTGCATCGAATATCATTGACTGCAGGGGTTGCAACAGTTCGGTTTGCTTCTGAAAATACTGCCCATTTATCCCGAACACCCTGTTATTAAAAGCGGTGGCAGACTGTTCTTTTTCTTTAATTACCTGAAGCCTTTCCGCATACATTTCCTCCGTGAGCAAGACTTCTTCGGCCTTCAATGCATTATACATCTCTTTTATCTCGCTCTCCAAATTTTGTGCCTCCTTTTTCCATTCCGCCCCAATGGCAGCCATTTCCTCTTGGACCTTCTTGTAATCGGGATGCTTATTGAGGATGTACTCCGAGTCTACATAACCTATCTTTTGTGCCACACTGACCGAGGACAGTGTCAACAACAAAAATAAAAGTCTCAAGCGCTTATCCATATTTCTATCTGAATTGCTGGCCGATTGTAAAGTGGAACATACCTCCACTTGGTCCTGGATTTGGGTTGGTAGCCGATGGCACCCCGTCAAAGCCATAGCCCCAGTCAATTCCTAACAGCCCGAAGGCAGGCATAAATATCCTGGCTCCAAATCCTGCGGATTTTTTCAGGTCATATGGATTGTATTCCCCGTATGAGCCCCAGTTGTTCCCAGCTTCTGCAAACCCAAGCAAGAAGATCGTTGCAGATGGATTGGGAGAAACCAGAAATCTAAGTTCCATAACATGTTTGTTGTAAACCACCCCACCGTATGAAGCACCCTGTTCTTGGTATCGGGTGTCCCTTCCTGGGGTGATGGATTGGTTTTCATAACCCCTAAGTCCAATGATCTCCTGCCCTAAGGCAAAGTTGTTCATATTCATACCATCCCCACCGAGTACAAACCTTTCCAAGGGAATAATACCCATACTGTTCCCATAAGAACCGAGGAAACCCATATGCGTCCTTGCACTTAACACCAATTTGTTGGAACCGAACATCCTAGTATAATAAGATGCATCAAACATCCACTTATGATACTCCAACCATTCGTATTTCTGCTCATCTGGAGATTCCCGGTTAAGGTTTGGATTCAGAGACACATAGGGAGGAGTGAAACTCGTACTCAAGATAATGTTTGATCCCATCCGCGGATAAATGGCCTGATCCGTATTGTTCCTGGCAATGGTGGTGTTCAATGCTATACTTTTAGACTTTCCGGTCTCGTAGCTGAGTCCAAATTGACGGCCATATTGATCGAAATCATATATCTGAAATTGCAGGGAATTGCTGATTTGAAAATAATCATCAGGCCAGGTAACCCGCTTCGCCAGGCCAACCGTTGCACCGGTTATACTGAACGATCCCAGTTCGTTGCCAAAATTGGATTGATTATAAAAATCGAGCTGCCGCTGCACCGAATGGTTAAAGCTAAAACTTAAAGCGTTAGGCTTCTTACCGCCAAACCACGGTTCTGTAAGCGATAAACTGTAATTCTGGAAACTCTTGCCGTTGGCCTGCACCCGCAGGGATAATTTTTGTCCATCCCCTACCGGCAAAGGCCGCCACTTGGAGAAGTCGCCAATATTTTTGATAGAGAAGTTGTTGAAAGTCAGACCTACTGTCCCAACGAAACCAAAGTAACCTCCCCAGCCACCGGACAGTTCAATCTGGTCATTGGGTCTCTCCTGAAGTTTGAACACGATATCCACCGTCGCCGCTTCAAAATTCGGCCTCATATCCGGTTCGATGGTCTCCGGATCAAAATAGCCGATTTGGGAAAGTTCGCGGATGGTTCTCACCAGCGCCGCCCTGTTAAACTTCTGCCCAGGAAGAATCCGGATCTCCCGCATCACCACATGGTCACTCGTCCGTTCATTGCCTTCTATGGAAACACTATTGACGGTTACCTGGGGTCCTTCAAAAATCCGAAGCTCTATATCTATGGAATCGCCCTGCACATTGACCTCTACAGGATCTATGTTAAAGAAAAGATAACCATCATCCTGATAAAGGGAGCTGATATCATCTCCTCTCTGGGGATCATAGTTCAGCCTTTT
>DATGMS010000280.1:0-5984 GCA_035307285.1 Cyclobacteriaceae bacterium | reverse complement strand
CATTTAAAATCGCCGGTTATTTTTCTATAACCCAAAGCTACTTCGATTCCTTGGTTGGAAACCGTGCCCACATTTGCGACAGGCGCGCCGTCAAATCCTAAGGAATGCGGGATGGGTACACCCAAGATCATCCCATTAGTTTGGTTGTCAAACCATTCAAACGAAAGGTTGAAGCGGTCGTTGAAAAGGCCGAGATCCAAACCGACATTGGTCATGGCTGTAGATTCCCACTTTAGATCAGCATTGGCTAGATTGGTAATCGTACTTGCTCCTTCTAAGGTTCCATCGAAATTGTAAAAAAAGTTGCTGTTGATCGTTCCCTGATAAACATAATCCCCGATTCGATCATTACCAGTTTCCCCATAACTCGCCCTCAATTTTAAATCACTAACGGCACCCATTGACTGCATAAATGATTCCTCACTGATTCTCCATCCTGCAGAAAAAGCCGGGAAATATCCTATTTTGTGGGCAGGACCGAACCTTGATCCCCCATCCCTTCGAATAGAAGCACTCAACAGGTACTTCTGGTCGTAGTCATAATTTAACCTTCCAATATAAGAAATTAGCGCATATTCAGTTTTGTTTCCACTGGTTACCTGATTTTGGACCCCCTGAAGTACCCGCACATCGTTGGTAAGTAGATTACGTCCGCCACCGGAAAGGTTGGTGGACATCGAAGTTTGCTGCTCAATTACTGCCAAGGCATCAATGGAATGTTTTCCGAAAGTCCCCTCGTAGGTAAACTGATTACTGAACAGAGGTGAGACAAAGGTGGAACGGCTCTGGGAGATATCTGCAAAAGTAGAAATGCTAAAATCTCCAGCATTAAACATTGGCGAATATTGGTCTCCGGTCCCGTAGGCCATGTCCAATCCAACCAAAAACTTATACTTAAAACCATTATAGATATCTACATCTATATAACCAGTACCCAGGATTTTCAGATCTTGTTGCCTGTTGGTGCGAAGTTCTGCATTGAGAACAGGGTTTTCTGGGTCGGATCCATCCACTCTGTCAGGTGCCCGGAAGCCCCCTTGTCTACTTGCATCTCTCACAGGCATATAGGGCACCATTTTCACCATGTGCTCCAGCTGACTCCTACCCCCCGTAAAAGGTTCGTTATTTCTGCTGGAATAGGCTACTGTAAATGTCTGTCCCGCTGATATTCTATTACTGATCTTAAAATCGGTGTTGGCACGGAAGGACACCCTTTCAAAATCTGTCCCCAGCATTATTCCTTCCTGTTGAAAATATCCCACTGACACATTGTACCTTACTGCTTCAGTTCCTCCTGTTACAGCGACATTGTGATCTTGGATGGGCGCAGATCTAAACATTTCATCCTGCCAGTCAGTATCTATGTTGGCGAATTCTCCCATGTTGTCAAATCTTTGCGGGATAGCATCACCATTATTTGTCAAAAGCTCACGTCCAAAAGCAATATACTGGTCGCGATTAAGAAGGTCCAGCTTCTTCCACGCGGTCTGCACACCCACATAGGAGTTGACACTGACTTGGGGAAGCCCTAACTTTCCCTTTTTAGTGGTGACAAGAATTACCCCGTTGGCAGCCCTTGAACCATATATAGCTGCCGCTGAGGCATCTTTTAATATCTCAATAGATTCGATGTCGTTGGTGTTGATTTGATTTAATCCTCCAGCCGGAACTCCGTCTATGACATACAGAGGATCATTGTTACCTACGGTACCAATACCTCTGATTCTGACAAGTGGCCCGGTGCCCGGGGCGCCGGAATTGGTGACGGTAATGCCAGGTGCTCTACCCTGAAGTGCAGACCCAAGATTGGGAACGGCTAGGGCGGTGAGATCCTCGGCGCTTACCGAGGAGATTGCCCCAGTTACCTTTGCCCTTTCCTGGGTCCCATAACCTACCACCACCACTTCGGAAAGAGAGGTGATATCTGGAACCAGTGAAATAGCAAGGGTTGTCCTGTTGCCCACGGTGATTTCTTGAGATATATACCCTATCGATGAAATTGATAACACTGTGTTAGGGGAGGGAACAGAAATTCGAAAGTTACCGTCGATGTCGGTGACAGCCCCCGTTGTACTTCCTTTAATCAAAATATTTACTCCA
This sequence comes from Cyclobacteriaceae bacterium, assembly GCA_035307285.1. Classification (GTDB taxonomy): domain Bacteria; phylum Bacteroidota; class Bacteroidia; order Cytophagales; family Cyclobacteriaceae; genus DATGMS01. Next base: position 3,884 of record DATGMS010000280.1, on the reverse strand, counting down.
GGCAAGGTTCCCGAATCATCAGAGGAGGTAACTGTTCCGGTAACTTCAATCGGAGATGTTTGTCCCAGGGAGGAGTGGGCCACTAGGACCATCCCGAAAATACAAAGTAAGAAGGAAACGATGTAGAGCTTTTTCCAAAGAAAAGGCTGATGGTTTGTTTTGGGTATTATTGTTTTCATATTATGGGTTTAATGGATGCAGTGGAAATTTATTTAGTTAATATTAAGTCCTTGCAATAAAAACAGGCTTTCTAAAGATCTTACTGATTAATTCTAATGCAATCCTGCCTTTATCTTCTCGAAGATATTACGGAAATTACATAAAAACAATAAATGTATGTTTTACCTTTCCAAATATTCTAAAAAATATTTGCTAAACTAATTTTGACGAAGGTTTATTTTATGAATTTTCCTATTTATAATAATACTTAATTAAAAAAATAACTGGTCATTATCAATTTAAACCTACAATACAATGGAAATACGTTTACTTCTTATTTTTTTGCTCTTCTGTATATCTTGTCGTAACCACAATACTGAACACCATTTTTTTGAATTACTTACCAAGGATCTTACAGGTGTCGATTTCGAAAACACAATAACTGAAACTGACACCTTCAATGTTTTGGAGTTCGACTATATTTACAATGGCGGAGGGGTGGCCATTGGTGATTTCAACAACGATGCGTTACCGGACATTTTTTTTACGGGCAACAGTGTATCCAATAGACTTTATCTGAATCAGGGGGAAATGCGTTTTAAAGATGTTACTCCGGAAGCAGGTCTCTCATCAGACACATGGTCAGAAGGGGTTACATTAATCGATATCAACAATGATGGCTACTTGGATATCTATGTTTCAGTTTCCGACCATCGACCAGATGGTTTTTCCCCCAATCTTCTCTTCGTTAACCAAGGATTAAACGGCAAAGACATTCCAGTTTTTAAAGAAATGGCTGCTGACTTTGGTATTGATGACATGGGGTACAATACCCAAGCAGCATTTTTTGATTACGACGGGGACGGGGATCTTGATCTTTATATCCTTTCGAATGCCATAGAAAAATTCCAAAGAAACACTTCTAGACCCAGAGAACTCACCGGAAAGGGAAAAAGCACGGATAAACTTTATAGGAACAACGGAAACGACACTTTCACTGATGTTTCAACAGAAGCGGGGATACTCATAGAAGGATACGGGTTAGGTGTTGCGATCGCGGATATTAATAAAGATGGCTGGCCGGATATCTATGTCGCCAATGATTTTTTGACAAATGACCTGCTCTATATCAACAACAGAGACGGTACTTTCACCAACGAAATTGCCAGTATGCTCAAACATCAAAGCTTCAATGCCATGGGAGTCGACTTGGCAGACTTTAACAATGATGCTTTTGTAGACATTGCTGTGCTCGACATGATGCCTCCGGATAACTTCAGGCAAAAGAACATGTTTTCTCCTACCGAGAACTATGACCTTTATCACTCCAATTTGAGCAAAGGCTATGAACCTCAAGTGGTCAGAAACACCCTACAGCTGAACAATGCTGACGGATCCTTCAGCGAAATCGGGCAGTTGGCAGGGATTTACCAAACCGACTGGAGTTGGGCACCTCTATTTGCCGATTTCGATAATGACGGCTTGAAAGACCTGTTCGTCAGCAACGGCTATGGAAAGGACATTACGGATATGGATTTCGTGGATTTTAGTAGGAATCTAGGCCCCTTCCATACGCCTGAAGAACGAAGGAAACACCTACTTGACGGCATCGGGAAGTTGGGAGAAGTCACTATTCCGAATTTCATGTACAAAAACCAAGGAGACCTGACTTTTCAAGATGTATCCCTAGAGTGGGGAATAACCCACTCCTCCATTGCCAATGGGGCCGCGTTTGCGGATTTGGACAATGACGGAGACTTGGACCTGGTCCTCAACAACCTTAACAAGCCGGCCTTTATCTATCAGAACAATTCCGAGAAATTCAAAGCGCCTTCTGCTTCAGACAATCATTTCTTAAAGATAAAGCTGCAAGGAAGCCCTTTAAATATAGGAGGGATCGGAGCCAAGATCCACCTGTTCTATGCGACAGAAGACGGCAGTAGTAGGCAATACTATGAACATTTCCCTACCCGAGGCTATAAATCCTTTGTCGACCAAAACGTCCATTTTGGCTTGGGTTCGACATCCCAAATTGACAGTCTTATAATCATTTGGCCGGATGGCCAAACCGAAAAACTCGAAAATGTTCCCAGCAGCCAAAGCCTCACTTTAGATTACCGGAACTCAAAGCAACAACCCTACTTTGATGAAGGCAAACCAATCTCTGCTTTTAGAGAAAGCGCTACCGAACTCGGATTGGCCCATCTGCACGAAGCTAAGGAGTACATTGATTTTAAGTCTCAAAGATTGATTCCTCATAAACAATCTGAATATGGTCCGGGTATAGCTGTGGGCGATGTAAATGTGGATGGATTGGATGATTTTTATATAGGGGGTTCTGCGGGCTTCCCGGGTAAACTCTATCTGCAACAAAAGGACGGGACTTTTTCAGCAACTACCTTAGGAGACACTTTGGCTTATGATGACATGGGAAGTCTGTTCTTTGACGCCAATATGGACGGATTTCCGGATCTCTATGTGGTCAGCGGAGGAAGCCGCTTCTCTCAGGGAGCACCTGAATATCAGGATAGGTTGTATATAAATGACGGAAAAGGCAACCTTCGCCGAGACCCGAGCCTTATTCCGGAAATGCTGAGCAGTGGGTCGGTGGTCATAGCCGCAGATTACGACCAGGATGGGGACCTAGATCTTTTCATCGGCGGCAGGTTGGTACCAAGAGAATACTCGAATCCAGGAAGAAGCTACCTACTTGAAAATAACGACGGAATCTTTACGGATGTCACTCAAGATGCTGGAAAGGACTTGATGGATTTGGGATTGGTGACAGACGCTTTGTGGAGCGATTATAATGGAGACGGCAAAATGGATCTCATCATCACGGGAGAATGGATGCCTATTACAATATTTAGCCAGACAGCCTCCACGGATGGCCAAATCTTTTTTCAAAAGGACAATCCTGTTGGCCTTGAGCATTCCGAGGGGTGGTGGAACAGCCTAACAGCGGGTGATTTTGATGGAGATGGAGACATAGATTATGTTGCAGGAAATCTTGGATTAAACACCCGCTGGAAAGTCAATAAAGATGAGCCGTTATCCCTTTACGCCAAAGATTTCGACGGGAACGGAAGTGTTGATCCCATTATGTTTCAGTATTTACAGGGAAAAAGTTTTGCCGTACCGGGCAGGGGAACCCTTACGGGGCAGATCCCAAGTATGAAAAACAAGTTTCAGTCCTATTATAAGTACGCCACGACTCCCTTTGAGGATTTCTTCTCAGAAGAGCAGCTCGAGGGGGCTAACTCTTTGAAAAGTCACCTGTTTTCGTCGTCCTTTATCCAGAATGATGGAAATGGCGGTTTTACGCTTACAGCACTTCCCAATGAGGCCCAGTTTTCACCAGTTTTCGGCATGTCTGCTGGGGATTTCAATCAGGACGGACATTTAGACCTTCTTATGGTCGGCAATTTCTATGGCAATGAAACCGTAACAGGATCCTACGATGCCTCTACCGGAAGCTATCTATTGGGGAACGGCGACGGTACGTTTAAGCCAATGACAACTCGGGAAAGCGGGTTCAAGGTAGACGGCGATGCCAGGAGTTTGGTCCGTCTACTTGGAGCAAACGGTCATTCCCTTTATTTAGCCAGCCAATATTCTGATAGCTTAAAGGTATTCCAGATGCAGGAACAACCGCAAACCATGTCGTTTCGACTAAGCCCGTTGGATGCTTGGGCGGAAATCACATGGAAGGACGGCCGTGTATC
>DATGMS010000279.1:0-2558 GCA_035307285.1 Cyclobacteriaceae bacterium | reverse complement strand
GGATGGCAGGTCTCTCTATTTTAATTGATCCCGCACTTTTTGATTTTCCGTTTATAAGAAGAAGATCCAGGCTCCCCGTCTCCCCGGATCAGTTGAAAAATTTGGATTATATTCTGGTCTCCCATGACCACCGGGATCATTGCGACGCCAAGAGCCTTAGGTTGTTGGCAGACAATAATCCCCATGCAACCTTCCTCACCGGACTGGGATTGGACGGCTTGCTAAAGACCTTTACAAACGGACAGGACATACAGGCGGCTGGTTGGTATCAGCAGTATATTACCCGCGAAAGTATCCGGATTTATTATGTTCCTTCCAGGCATTGGGGGAGAAGGTATTGGAACGATACCAATTGCAATTTGTGGGGAGGCTTTGTGATCCAAGGCAGGGGGAAGACGGTTTATTTTGGTGGCGACTCAGGTTACGGCAGCCATTTTGGGGATGTAGGAAAAGTCTTTTCCTCAATCGATTACTTTATTGGAGGCATAGGAGCCTACAAGCCGGAGTTTTTTATGGGACAGAGCCACACTTCACCTTCCGACGCCTTGCGGGCGTTTGGAGACACTGGAGCAAAGCGGATGATTCCCATGCATTACGGGACTTTTGACCTCTCTGACGAACCTCCGGGAGATCCTATTCGAGTCTTAAAGGAAGCTGAAGGGCAGGAGAAGATCCTGTATTTGAGGCCGGGGGAGGTGGTGCCTTTGTCATAGAATGAATAGCAGTAAATTATGTGACGCGACTAGCCACTTTAGTTAGATTTTTTTGAGTATCCAAAAAACGTCTTTAAATTCTCTTTAACTATAGGTGAAAAAGTTCTTAGAATTTGTTTTTCTCCTGATTTGGCCGACGATTTGCATTTCTGTCTTGGATTTTTTATGTTAGAAGAAAAAATGCACCTTTATAGAAGATATATAAAGGATGAAAACCTATAGAGCAAATAGAAAAGGGCCCGTCGTTTACATCCTATTGGGTGGATTTATTTATTTTGTTATCCTGTATTTCATCCATAAGGATGCTTTTTCCGAAAAACCTTATCTCCTTATACCATTTTTCTGTATTGTAGCCTTAGGATTGTGGGTCTATTTTGACACTTCTTATCGGGTTAAAGAAGGAAAATTGATATATAAGGTTGCGTTTTTTAGCGGTAAGATAAACATTAATGATATCCGAGAAATTTTAATCGGTAGCTCCATTTGGGGCTGGGCAGGAATTAAACCTGCTTTGTCCTCCGATGGGATAATAATTAAGTACAATCGTTTTGATGATGTTTTTATCGCCCCAGAAAATAAGGAGGAGCTAATAGCCGATCTTCTAGAGCTGAATGGCACTATTAAATTGACTAAAAAGGAAGAAGCTTAAATAAGTCACGAAAGTGTGATAGTGTTCAATATGAAAATCTACAAAGCCAAGAAAATAGGTCCAACAATTTTTCTAATCACTGTGTATTTTGTGGTACTGGCATTAATGTTTTTCAACGATCCTACTGATTTTTTCCAAAAAAGCCATTGGATTTTTCCGGCTATCCTCCCGCTTGCTCTGGGTCTGTGGTCGCTGCTTCATACCTATTACAAGATCCAAGGAAACAAATTAATTTATCGCTCAGGTTATATCTACGGCGAAATTGACATCAAAAGCATCAAAGAGATCATCAAAGGGAAGACCCGCTGGATAGGACAAAAGCCTGCATTAGCCACAGGTGGACTTATTATAAAATACAACCGCTTTGATGACGTTTACCTCGCCCCGAAAAACAGCGATGAGCTGATTGAAGATTTATTAGAAATGAATGGCAAGATCGTATTGACGGAGACGTTGTAGCATAGGGCAATGAAAACCTACAAAGCCAATAGAAAAGGGATGTTGTACCTGATGATTGGGTATATAGTCCTCCTTTTAGGCATTTTTTTTTGGATAGAGAAACCTTCTTTGAAAATCGGTATTTGTTCGTTCTCATCATCGTCCCTTCAGCATTGATACTTTGGCCGTTGCTCCACACCTATTACCAGATCAAAGACGGTAAATTGATCTATCGGTCGGGCTTTATCCACGGAGAGATTGACATCAATAATATCAAGGAAATCATTAAAGGCAAAACCATGTGGGTGGGACTGAAGCCCGCCCTAGCTACAGGTGGTCTTATCATAAAATACAACCGCTTTGATGATATTTACCTCGCCCCTAAGAACAACGATGAGCTGATTGAGGATTTGTTGAAGTTGAACCGGGATATCGCCGTTTCCGGATGATCAATTCACCTTTTTCTTCCCCAACTTGCTTCTAAAATACTTCAGCAATTCATTATACGACGTATGCTCCTGGTTGCTCAGGCTAAAGGAAGCGTGGTCGTCAAACAAGATGGTCATCTGCCGGAATTCTTTTTTATTAGCCATGATGATCTCTTCCTGCCAGGCCTTCACGCTGGCCAAAGGGTAATTTCTTTTTAGGCCTTTCAGAGGTATTCGAATTTCCAAAATTGACTTTTTTACGGTAAGGAAGCGGTAGTTAGCCATCATTTTTACCAAAAGTCCTATAAGCACCACGGTTATCAGGGAACA
>DATGMS010000278.1:0-18810 GCA_035307285.1 Cyclobacteriaceae bacterium | reverse complement strand
TTTTTATCTGATTGAAATACCTAGACTGGATCGTGTTGATGGGGTAAACCGTTGCCACGGTATCGTCTTTATAATGGTAATAAAGAGAAATACCTGTTCCGCTCCCGGGGGCGATCGAGGCCGTTACCTGCTGATCGGCGTCGCCGGTAATGGCTATTCCGGGAAAATAATCCCTGAAGGCGAATAAATCAGCAAAAACCGGATCCTTAGCTTTTAACTTGCTAAACAGGTCCAGCGCCAATTCTCCCTCAAGATCCATGCTCACCGCATTGATGGTATCGGCTTTTAAAACAAAAGCCCCTTGCGCTATGGTCTCGTCTTCAAACTGTAGAGAATTGAAATTGTAATAAGTGGTATCCAGTATCGGTTCATTTAAACGGTGAACCCTAAAGGTTTTGCTTTGGCTAAACCCGGTTCCCGAAAGACCAACAATGTTCAAGTGAAACTTAGCCGAATCAAAGATCGCTTCCTCGGTAGGTACTTTCCCCCCCGGGTTAAACGAAAGCCGGCTGTACGAAATGGCCTCGGTCTTCCCAAAGAACGGGCTGATATCCCCACCCGCCACAAGGGTTCCCTGCCTTGTAGTGCTAAAAGAATCCAGCAGTACCATAGAAGAAGATAGGGGTATTTCTATATAGAAAACCCCTATCTGATTATTGTCTGGATCCAGTATGATCTCTGAAGGATCGGAACAAGCACTGATCAGGACCATGATCCCCATTAGTGCTGCGGCACTTTTATCCCGCAAGTTCTGTATAAATGTTGTAATAACTTTCAAAAAGCTGTTCGTCTTCTTCACTGTTGATTTCACACTGTTTGTCTTTAGAGCACTCGTTAATTAACTGCATTAGGCTTTCCGAGATATCTTTTCCCTGAATTACCACGTCCGCATATTCCATCCCTAGTTTAATGAAGCCTTCGTAATCCTTGGACTTTAATGGGGCTAGTATTTTGTCATCAATGTCTACCATTTTGACCTTCTCAAACAAATCGTCCCCAAACTTATGACTAAATCCGTTATTATAAATAGCAAAAACCGATTTTGTGCCTTTAAATAATGGTTCGTTTTTATAAGTTGTTTTGAGATACATTGGAATCAAGCTGGTCATCCAGTCGTTGCAATGAACAACATCAGGCGCCCAACCCAATTTTTTCACAGTCTCAATAACGCCTTTGCAGAAAAAGATGGCCCTTTCATCGTTGTCTTCGTAAAATTTCTCCTGCTTGTCAAAGAAAACGGATTTTCTCTGAAAATAGTCTTCATTGTCTATAAAATAAACCTGAAGCTTGGCATTAGGGATCGACGCCACTTTAATAATAAGCGGTTTTTCCTCCTCTCCTACCGAAATATTGATTCCTGAAAGCCTCACCACCTCATGCAACCTGTTCTTTCTTTCGTTGATCAAACCAAATCTAGGAACAAGAATACGGATTTCCATTCCTTTTTCTTGCATAGCCTGTGGCAAGGCTCGCACGAAATTTGCAACTTCTGAAGTTTGCAAAAACGGATTAATTTCACTGGCTACGTAAAGAATACGAAGTTTAGACATATCTCTTGTTGTTTTATGTAAAGGATATAACGGGTCTACAAAAGTACAAAAAAAAATGCAAAAAGCCTTGAAATTAGAGAAAACATTCTACTTTTGCAGCTATTTTGAAAATGGTAAACGAGGACAAATTGGAAATTATCCGTACCCAAAAAGACATTCAAAAAGCTGTTTCTACTTTTCGATGCCAAGGACACACCATAGGATTAGTCCCTACAATGGGAGCTTTACATAACGGACATCTATCTTTAGTTGAAAATTCAAAATTAAATTCTGACATCACGGTAGTGTCGATTTTTGTGAACCCTACCCAGTTCAACAATGCTTCTGACCTGGATAAGTACCCCAGAACTGTGGAGCAGGATCTCGCCCTTCTGGAGAAAGCAGGTGTGGATTATGTATTTTTGCCTGAGATAAACGAAATCTATCCCTCTCCTACCCAACTCAGATTTGATTTTGGCGAACTTGAAACAATACTCGAGGGGGAATTCCGTCCGGGACATTTCAATGGAGTGGGGATAATTGTCAGCAAACTGTTTCATATTATCCAACCTACCACCGCTTATTTTGGTCAAAAAGATCTTCAACAGGTGGCCGTTATTAGAAGATTGGTGAAAGACCTGTCTTTTGATATTGACATTTCAGTAGTTCCCACCAAAAGGGAAAACGACGGGCTGGCGATGTCGTCGCGAAACGCATTACTCCAAGCAGATGGTCTAACAGCCGCGCCCCTACTCTTTCAAAGCCTTACCTTTGCAAAAGATGAACTATTAAAGGGGGTAAATTGGTTTGAAGTGAAAAATAAAGTAAGCCGGAAATTTAAAGAGGAACCGTTGGCCCAGTTAGAATACATCGAATTAGTGAAAACAGACACAATGGAAGTCGTCTCCGCTATTGATCAGACCGCCAGTTATTCCCTATGCATCGCCTGTTATATAGGGGAAGTTCGGCTAATCGACAACATTTCTGTTGCTTAATAGAAAACCATGCAGATCCAGCTATTAAAATCGAAAATTCATCGCGTAAAGATCACACAAGCCGAGCTACATTATGTCGGAAGCATTACGATCGACGAAAACCTCATGGAAGCGGCCAATATCATTGCCAATGAAAAGGTCCAGATCGTCAATATCAACAATGGCGAAAGACTGGAGACTTATGTGATCAAAGGAGAAAGAGGAAGTGGCCAAGTCTGCTTGAACGGCCCTGCGGCACGAAAGGCTCAGGTTGGCGACATCGTTATTATTATCTCCTATGCTACAATGGAATTTGAAGAAGCCAAGAAGTTTCAGCCCATCGTGGTGTTTCCGGACGAACACAATCAACTCTTATAAACTTTGAGACTTACCATCAAACAATGGGTTCAGGTAGTGCTATCCCTGCTCGTGGCCATTTGGATTTTTTGGTTCCTATATAAAGACATAAAGTTGGAAAGCCTGACCGATTCTCTCCGGCAGGCTTCTCATTTTTGGATAGCCTCCTCTGTTATTATTTCCCTTTGGGGATACTGGCTCAGAGCTTGGCGATGGAAGTTGCTTATCGAAGCAAATGAAACAAAGCCAGTCAAAATGTTCAATGTGTTTTGGGCCTTAATGATAGGATACTTTGCAAACCTGTTTGTACCCCGGGCTGGTGAAGTGGCAAGGTGTGGCGTTCTAAAGAAGACGGACCAACTTCAAATGGGCCAACTTTTAGGAACTGTAATTGTGGAACGAACGGTGGATCTGTTATTTTTGATAGGAGTTGTCACCTTGGCTTTTTTTAGCGAAAACCAGGCATTCTTGTCACTTGCCAACGACTTGGTTTCTCTTGAAACACTCCAAAACTCCCTCACACATCTCCCTATATTGTTAGGTTTAGTCGCAGTATTGGGAATTTTGGTTTATTGGGGATTCAAGAAATATCGGGACAGGAACATTGCCAAAAAACTGCGCCATTTTATCAAGGACTTCTTGAAAGGCTTGAAAAGCGTGGGTAAGGTGAGGAACCAAGGTGGCTTTTGGCTTTCTTCTACTATTATCTGGGTCATCTATTTTTTGATGATGTACTTCGTTGCAAAAGCCATTCCGAGTACGCAGGGGTTGGGCGCCACTTCCGTGCTAATGGTAATGGTGATGGGAAGTATCGGAATGATCGCCCCCGTACAGGGGGGCCTCGGCACTTTTCATGCTTTAGTGGCCTACATTCTATTATTTTATGGCCTGAACGCCGAAGAGGGGAAAATTTTTGCGGTAATTATCCACAGCACGCAGATGCTAACCGTTGTTGCTTTGGGTATCTTAAGTTTAATTGTATTTTTGAAATATCATACGAAAGAAGAACCCAAGACGAATTCCTTGCGTTAAATCCACTAGTTAAATAAAAAGTTAAATAAAAACATGATCTTAATCTTAATTGTAGTTGGTTTTGGTATCCTCGGATACATTGTCAGCAGTAAGCTGAAGAGCAAATTCAAAAAGTATTCCGAAATTTCTCTTCAGGCAAACCTTTCCGGGAAAGAAGTGGCGGAATTGATGCTCGCAGACCACAACATTCCCCAAGTGCGGGTAAACTGTGTGGAAGGTCAGTTGAGCGACCATTATAATCCCATGGACAGAACGGTCAATCTGAGCCCAGAAGTTTACTATGGAAGAAATGCCGCAGCTACAGCTGTTGCAGCCCATGAGTGCGGGCATGCGGTACAGCACGCTACTTCCTATGCATGGCTTACTCTACGCTCTACTCTTGTTCCGATCCAAAATGCCAGTGGCAAGATTCTTAATATTGTATTGATTGCCGCTCTTTTTGGGGGCATAGCATTGTTTGGTCTCCCTTACGAGGCCGTGGGTGCCATAGTTGTTGGATCTTATGCGATTCTGACGCTCTTCTCTTTTGTTACCTTGCCTGTAGAATTTGACGCAAGCAGAAGGGCTCTGGCTTGGGTTCAACAAAGAAACATTGTAACCACCAGCGAATACGGGATGTCCAAAGACGCGTTAAAATGGGCTGCAATGACTTATGTGGTCGCAGCTTTAGCCTCCTTGGCTACCTTGGCTTATTATGCATTTATATTCTTCGGGAATAGAGATTAAGCACCGCGAGGAAAGAAAACACGATGTAAAGGGACAAAATATTGTCCCTTTTCTTTTTTTTATATATATTTCAAGTCTATTCGAGCCATTGCACCATGCGTGCATACCCTTTACTATTTCGGGGATTTTCACTATGGTATAATAGTGCCTAGGGTTGATTTTATTTTTAATTTTAACGGCCTAAAAATGAATTTTGAACTTACCGAAGAACAACGTTCTGTAAAGGAAGCCGCAAAGGAATTTTCACAAACCTATCTACTCCCTGGAGTGATCGAGCGGGACATTCATGCTAGGTTTCCCCACGAGGAAATTCAAAGGATGGGAGAGCTTGGATTCATGGGAATGATGGTAGATCCTAAATATGACGGGGGAGGGATGGATAGCGTGTCCTATGTGCTGGCAATGGAAGAAATCGCCAAAGTAGATGCCTCCGCTGCGGTCTGCATGTCGGTTAACAACTCCTTGGTGTGTTGGGCGCTGGAACATTACGGCACAGAAGAACAAAAGGAAAAATACCTTAAACCCCTTGCGGGCGGAAAGACGATCGGTGCATTTTGCTTGTCTGAGCCAGAGGCCGGATCCGATGCCACTTCCCAAAAAACCTCGGCCACCATGAAGGGCAGCCACTATTTGTTGAACGGCACCAAAAATTGGATTACGAACGGCAATACGGCAGGCCTCTACCTTGTCTTTGCACAGACGGACATTTCAAAAGGCCATAAGGGAATTTCTGCCTTTATGGTGGAGCGGGCTTGGGAGGGTTTTTCGATTGGGAAGAAAGAGGATAAATTAGGAATACGGGGTTCCGATACCCATTCTTTGATGTTCTCGGATGTGTCCGTTCCGGTAGAGAACCGTATAGGGGAAGAGGGCTTTGGGTTCTCTTTGGCAATGAAAATCTTGGATGGCGGAAGATTAGGTATTGCGGCTCAGGCTTTGGGCATAGCGGCTGGAGCTTACGAACTTTCCTTGGCTTATTCTAAGGAGAGGAAGACTTTTGGAAAAGCGATCAGCGAACACCAAGCCATCCAGTTCAAGCTTGCAGACATGGCAACTTCCATTGAGGCGGCAAGGGCACTCATCCACAGAGCCGCCTGGCTTAAGGACCAAGGCTCAAATTATACAGCTGCCAGTGCAATGGCCAAATTGTATGCCTCCCAAGTGGCAATGGATGTCACCATCGAAGCGGTGCAGATACATGGAGGATACGGTTATGTCCGTGAATACCATGTGGAGAGAATGATGCGGGATGCAAAGATCACCCAAATTTATGAGGGCACTTCCGAGATTCAAAAAATAGTTATATCCCGAGCTCTTTTAAGATAAAAAATATAAACTCGATTTTTGTTCCAATTATGTTAGTAAATCTGGGTTAACTTTCTTTTTAAAGGATTTTTATCTACTATTGTTATACGTATTTAGAAAAAAACTATACTTTTACAGAACATTTTAGACAGCCTGGGTCATGGAATATTACAATAAGGTCATCGAATCGGTGGGAGTTCGATTTGCTAAAGGCAACAACTACAAGATAGAACGCCCCGTTACAATCACTGATTATACGGACGTAGAAAACACCGTAATACTTTTACATCATGGCTCCTTGAGCTATGAAGAAGGCCAAGAATCGGTTAATGAAGGGGAAATCCTTTTTATCCCCGCAGGTCGCTCCTGCAAACTCTCTTTTGGAACCGTATCCAAAAGAAATGAGAGCAACAATGAGAATTTTGTCGAAAACAAGAAGAAATTCCTGCAAACGATAAGCTTTAAAGACATTAAGAATTCGGAAGAAGATTGTGTAACCATATTGACTTTCGAAGCAAAAGTGTTCGATGTGGTGAATTTTTTCCATTCCCTGGGCTTGCCTCCTTTCGTAGTCCGCTTCAATGACCGTGTCGCGTCTATTATTGAAGATTGCGTGAAGGAATTGGAGCAGAATGTACCGGGCAAGGAACGGGTAATTAAAATTCACACCGAACTGCTCGTCGTAGAGATAGTACGTCACATTTTAAAAAACAGGCTATTTGTAGAAGAACTGTCGACGAACAGCACGTATTTTAAAGATCCCCGCTTGATCGACATGTTCAATTATATCAAGAAAAGCATCGGGGGCGACCTCTCCAACAAGGTGCTGGCCAAAGTCGCCAATGTATCCGAAGATTATGTAGGACAATATTTTAAGATGCTTACCGGCATCAACCCGCAAGACTATATTGAATACCAGCGGATGGAAGCCGCAGTGGACTTATTAAGAACTACCAAGAAAAGTATACGCGACATAGGGAAAGAAGTAGGCTATAAGGATACAGCTTATTTCTGCCGAAGATTTAAAATGATGTATGGCCTTCCTGCCGGCAAGATGAGGAGAAGAGAATCCTTAATTAACGTTCAGGGATAAGTTGTACGTTTGTGCCAAGCCTAAAACCTCAACTAACAAGTTGGGGTTTTTTTCTACCCCGTTACCCAGTACCACCACATCCGCACCTGCCTCCCAAGCCATTTTGGCTTTCAATGGCGAATTGATTCCCCCGCCGACGATTAAGGGGCAGTCTGTATGGGATTTAACGGCGGAAATAATTCCCCCAGACACCGGCCTTGCTGCACCGCTGCCGGCATCCAAGAACAGATATCCTAATCCCAACAGGGTCCCCGCCAGCGCGGTAGCAACCGCCAGGCTAGGCTTGTTATTGGGCAGCGGGATCGTCTGGCTCATGTAGTTCACACTGGTGAGTTCACCACTATCTACCAGCATATAGCCGGTGGGAAGCACTTCAAGTTGGGATCGGGCCAAGATAGGAGCAGCAATCACCTGCTGACCAATCAAAAACTCAGGGTTTCTCCCTGATATCAATGACAGGAACAATATGCCGTCGGCATTTTCTATCACCTGAATGGCGTTTCCCGGAAAGAGGACCGTTGGAATAAGCTTGGTTTGGCACTGGATCAATTCTACGCACCGTCGACACTGTTCAGCGTCGGCCAAGCTGCCGCCGATAAAAAAAAAGTCCACATGTGCTTTGATCGCTAAAGATATTAAATCCTGAAAAAGGTCTTCATGGGTAACAGCATCCGGATCAATCAGTAAAGCGACAGACTTTTGGCCCGAGTAATGAAAGTGTTTTAGTTTTTCGGATACCCAACCCATTCTCATTCAGCCTTCCTTTTCTTTAATTCCGCCATAAGTTTTGCCTGCCCTAAGGAAAATAAGGCCAGCAAAAGCCTTTTTTTCAATGGGGGAAAGAAAGAGGCAGCCTTGGAGCGTTTTTGGATTTGATGTACAGGTTCCTGTATGGCATCATTTATATACCCTCTTTTACTTCTCTTTTTTCGGCCTCTTTTGGCCACTGCGGTTGCAATCAACCCGACCGCCACAATGGCAGCTGCAACTTTTAACCAAGTCTGTGAATTCTCTTTAAGCTGGGCAAGCTGGAGCTGTAAGGTTTTCTCCAGTTCCTCAGCACGTTTTTTTAGATCAACTTCATTCATGTTCTTCCTTTTTCTTTTTTTCCCCTAAAAAAACAAACCTGGTCAGCGAGCTGCGGAGGTTTGCTTGAAGCTGTAACGAATTTCTTATAAAATATAAGACAATAACAATAACAAGGTAAATTCCCGCTACATATAAAAAGCCCTGAAACGGCGAACGGGTTATTTCGCTCAAGTAAAAGGCCAGTGAAAAACTCGCAAACAGCAGGAGGAATAAGGCAAAGATACCCATCAACACTAAAATGGCGATTCTTGTAATTAGGGAGGTTATCCTCGTTTGGATTCCTTCCTGAATCATATTTATCCTTACATCGATGAGCTGTTTGATCGTATTGATGATTTCGGAAATATTGGACATAGAGAAAGCGTTTTTAATGATTCACTCAAAAATAGTGTAAATATTATATCAAAAACCTTGCTCAAAAAAATTCGAAGCTTTAAACGGCATTCCCTTCCTCCGAATAAAAGAAATACCGCAGCACTTCCTCAATTGATTTTCGTATAGCTTGATTAATTGGAAGCTGCTCTTGTGTCAAAAAAAAGTCGATGTTATACAGACGGGTATAATAATCCGCACTCAAGGGGACATTCATTCCACTATTAATGGCAACAGCAGCGGTGTCATACGCTTCCTTTTTTTCCTCCTTGATTTTTTTACAGATAAGGAGCTCCTTTTCCCCTGATCTGTTTCTCCTTGCTGAGCTGGCAAACAACCTGCAGATCAGCCCCCTATTCTTATAGTCAGAACAATGACCCGCATCAGCAGATATGCTGAGCTTTTTTAATATGATACAGTAACTGTCATCCGTTGTTGAAGACAGGATTTCTAGATATTCTTCCGCTAATCCTTTGAAATAAAGATCGAATGCCAGAGGCAAAAACTCCAGAACGGAAGCTGAGACTTTGGGATTGGTACAACAGAGGCCACAGCCACTGATACAAGTCACTTTGCTTTGAGAGGTGAAACTATCCGTTTCTACTTGCAATTCATCAAAGACGCCCCTGACTAAAAGGGATTTTTCCAATAAGTCCATATAGTGTTATATGGCGCAAATTTATCGTAAAGGATCGGTTTTTTTTTATCCTTAAATAAATTATTATTGAACTGTTTTAAAACATATTTAATTTATCTAGTCAGGTTGATGTATATAAAGTACGACGGATGATCTGTTTGACTTATCGGCCAGAAGAAAAAATAACGGAGAATGAAAGAAAAAACAGAGAATATACCAGATAATGAGGACGAAAGAATCAGACGAGCTTTTAAAGAAAAAGATTGGAGCGAAATCAAAAGTGCGGACTCGTGGGCCATTTTTAAAATCATGTCCGAGTTTGTGGACGGATTTGAGAAGCTTGCGAAAATAGGCCCTTGCGTCTCTATTTTTGGCTCTGCCAGGACTCCGAGAGACCACCACTATTACAAAATGGCCGAGGAAATCGCCGCAAAACTGGTGCGCCATGGCTATGGGGTGATCACCGGCGGAGGGCCAGGTATCATGGAAGCCGGTAACAAAGGTGCGCACTCGGAAAACGGAAAATCGGTAGGACTGAACATTCATCTTCCCTTCGAGCAATTCAACAACATTTACATAGATCAGGATAAGTTAATCACTTTTGACTATTTCTTCGTCCGAAAAGTCATGTTTACCAAATACGCTCAAGGATTCATTGTCCTTCCAGGAGGATTTGGCACTATGGATGAGCTATTTGAAGCCCTGACCTTGATCCAGACCAAAAAGATAGGTAGGTTTCCCATCGTTTTGGTGGGGAAGTCGTACTGGAAGGGCTTGATCGACTGGATCAGAACGACTATGGTTGACGACCACAAAAACATCCATTTAGACGACATGGATTTGATAGCCTTGGTAGATGACCCTACCGAAGCGGTAAAGGTCATTGATGACTTCTACAACAAATATTTATTGTCACCCAATTTTTAAGCTTTGCAAAAATCTCATTTATATACCCTATACCTCTGCATTGTTATTCTGTTTGGATGCTTCTTTTACTTGTTCTCCGTCCATGATCAAATTCCGCGGGTAGAATTCCAGAGGGAAGGTACTTCCACGCCAAACACTTATCTTAAAGCGGCTGATCAACCCTTTTCTAAAGTCAACATCTTTGAACTGCCCGAGGGCCTGAATTTTGCAGGCGAACCCGTTCCTATGAATCAACCCGATGTAATGGAACGCTTTGAGCGGGAAATATATGTCAACGCGTACTGGCATTCCAATACGCTCTTGCTGATGAAGCGCGGGGGAAAATTCCTACCTACCATTGAAAAGATCTTGGCAGAAAATGGCATCCCAGACGACTTTAAATATGTAGCTTTAATCGAGTCAGGATTGATGAACGTGGTTTCGCCAGCTGGGGCCAGAGGGTTTTGGCAATTCATGGAAGGCACCGCAAAGGAGCGGGGATTGGAGGTCAACAAGGAGGTGGATGAGCGGTATCACTTTATCAAAGCCACCCAAGCCGCGTGCAAATATTTGCAGAATGCCTATGCGAGATTTGGCAACTGGACGAGCGTTGCCGCGAGTTATAATATGGGGATTGCCGGCCTTACTAGGAGCAAAAACAGCCAGAAGATGACTGATTTTTATAGCCTCCTGTTAAATGAAGAAACCAGCAGATACATTTTCAGAATTTTAGCGGTCAAAGAAATCTTTGAAAACCCGGGCAAATATGGATTTGAACTTCAAACCTCGGATCTGTACACTATGCCTCTGATGAGGGAGATAGTTGTCACCAACACCATCGACAACCTGGCAGATTGGGCCATCAGGCATAACAGCAATTACAAAGAACTGAAGATCTATAATCCTTGGTTAAGATCCACCAAGCTTACCGTTAGCAAGGGCAGGTCTTACCAATTGGTGCTACCGACTTAATTTATTCGGCCATAACCTTCCCTTATCCGTTATAGTTATGTTGTTACTATTTTAATTGTAATTGATCAGGATGAAAAAAAACTTTTGGCCCAAAATAGCACTGCTTGTTATTCTTGCGATTCTCTTCGTGGTGAAGGGAATCCCTCTTTTGATCAACTACTACCTTAATGCCAATGCGGAAGAGATAGTAAGCGACATGATCACCCGAACGAATGATTTTGGGGGGCATGAGGTCCAGTTTGGGAATATTCGGGTGGATTATGATTACAGGGGTACTTTCCTACATCTTTCTGACGTAAAGATCCAACCCGGAGAGACCATCACAGACGTGAATCAAATCAAATTTAACCTTACTTTGGATCAGGCCAGCCTGACTGGCTTCAGCTGGACAGACTTTTTTTTCCACAACTCCATCCACTTGGACTCAGCTGTTATTGCCAACCTTACCATAGAGAGTATCACCCCTCCTCTTGATTCGCTGACGATAAAAAAAGAAACTCGGTCAGATCGGCAGGGCGAAGATTATGATGAGATATCCATCGATAGAATCCGGGTGAACAAGGCTTCGTTTGAGAATAGAGACAGCTACACAGATTCCACCCGTCTTGCCATAGTGGATTTATTCGTCTCCGGTGATGATTTTGTTTTGAGCAAAGCAGATTTAGAGGATCCCGATGCCTTGTTTCAGGTTTCGAATGTGGAAGGCTATATGGATCAGGCGGTGGTTCATATGAACGACTTCCGAAACGCCATCTATACCAAAAACTTCTCCTTTAACACCACCGACGAAAAAGCAGAAATAGCCCAGATAAGAATGGTGAACAAGCTGGAACCCTATGACTATGCCCAACAATTCCGATACGAGACGGACTGGATAGAGCTGGAAAACGGAAGTCTGATCTTTGACCAGCTTGACTTTCTTTCCTATTTAAGGGATGGTTCCCTCTCCGCCGCAAAGCTGCAGGTACAGGACATGAGACTGGTCATCTTCCGTGACAAACGAAAGCCCGACGATATGGAAAGGCGGCCTTTGATGATTCACGAGGTACTGCGTGAGCTACCAATACCGCTGGACATCCAAGAGGTGGAAATCACGGACGGCTACGTCTCTTATGAAGAGCGGCCTGAAAATGATGCGCCGAGGACGGGCCAAATATTTTTTGACGATATCAATGCTACAATCCACGGAATGACCAATTCAACCGAACGCCTGACAGAAAGCGATGAGATGATCTTGAAGGCAAAAGGCAAATTAATCGGCGAAGGCGCAATTAACCTGGAGGTAACCTACTTCTTGAATGACACCACAGGAAGATTTCTGATGAAGGGGAGCTTGGGCGCAATGAACCTATCAGGATTGAACAAAATTATAGAGCCCTCCACTAAAGTAGCCTTAAAAGACGGGAGAATAAACAGCCTATTTTTCAACATCGTAGCCGATGATATCGAAGGCACCGGAGAGGTAATTGTACAATACCAGAACCTGGAAATCGAAATTCTGGACAAAAACTTTGGCCGTGACCAGACGGTTTTTCAACGAATTGGCTCGTTCTTAGCCAATAAGCTCGTCATCAAGTCCCAAAATCCTGACAGGAAAGGAGAACTGCGAAAAGGAGTCGTTTATTACCCAAGAGACCAACATAAATTCATTTTTAAATATTGGTGGGAGCTGGTGTTAAGTGGGCTGAAGTCCACCATCACGGGAGACGACGAACAGGACCTAAGAAGAAAGGCTGCGAAGTCTTAATACTGCATCCCTGATCAGGGCTATAGGAAACAAACTTATTTCTATTCCATGGAGTTATGATGGATGGTGGATTCCGTTTTCCACTATTATTCCATATTTTTGTCAATTGATTAATCATACAAGGGATCATCCTTCATGTCAGAAAATACAACCAGCCTCAATAGCCATGTAGAAATATATGGTGCCAGAGAACATAATCTTAAAAACATAGACCTACATATACCTCGGAACAAACTTGTGGTAATCACGGGTTTGAGCGGAAGCGGAAAAAGCTCTTTGGCTTTTGACACCATCTATGCCGAAGGCCAGAGAAGGTATATGGAGAGTTTTTCCGCTTATGCCCGTTCTTTTTTGGGGGGAATGCAACGTCCTGATGTGGACAAAATCAATGGCCTCTCGCCAGTGATTTCTATCGAACAAAAAACCACCTCAAAAAACCCACGGTCAACGGTTGGGACGGTGACAGAAATCTATGATTTCATGAGGTTGTTGTTCGCCCGTGCCGGGGAGGCCTACTCCTACCTTTCAGGCGAACGGATGGTGAGGCAGACGGAGGATCAAATTATCGAGCAACTGTTTGAAAGCTTTTCAGGAAGTAAATTGTCCATATTGGCTCCTTTGGTCAAAGGGCGAAAGGGCCATTATCGGGAGCTTTTTGAGCAAATCCGGAAAATGGGCTTTTCTAAAGTAAGGGTAGACGGGGAAGTGATGGACGTGGTTCCAAAGATGCAGCTGGATCGGTATAAGATCCATGACATTGAGATAATAGTGGACAGGATCGTTGCCGAGGAGGAGGACCGCTACAGAATTACCCAATCGTTAAAGACTGCCTTGCAACATGGAAAAGGGATCATTATGCTTCTAGAGGAAGATGGCACCCTCCATCACTTTTCCAAATACCTGATGGATCCAACTACCGGGCTGTCGTATGATGAGCCCGCACCGAATTCCTTCTCGTTCAACAGCCCCTACGGCGCTTGCCCAGCCTGTAACGGTTTGGGCATTATAGAAGAAATTACCCAAGAAAGCATTATCCCCGATCCCAATCTTAGTATAAGCCGCGGGGGAATTGCGCCTTTGGGAGTATACCGTGATATCTGGATCTTCAAGAAAATCGAAGCCATCCTCAAACACTATAAGGTGAGTCTTTCCACCCCAATTAAAAACATCGACAAAAATGTGTTGAATGTCCTGTTGCATGGTGACAAAGTTGAAGTCGCCATAGACTCTGTGAAATACCCGGGCACAAAATGGAACACTACCTTTGAGGGAATTGTCAACTTTCTCCAGAAACAGCAGGAAGAAGGCTCCGAAAAGATCCAGAAATGGGTAAGCGACTATACCACTTCCCGGATCTGTCCAGAATGCGATGGCTTTAGACTTAAGAAAGAAGCACTTCATTTTAAAATAGCAGGGAACCATATTGGAGAACTTGCACAGCTTGACATAACCCAACTGGGAGAATGGTTTGACGGGGTAGACGGAAAGTTGACCGCAAAACAAAAAGCCATAGGTGCCGAAGTAATAAAGGAGATCAGGAAGAGGATTGGCTTTTTATTGGATATCGGTTTGAATTACCTCTCTTTAAACCGCCCTCTACGGAGCTTGTCCGGCGGAGAAGCACAACGTATCCGATTGGCTACCCAGATAGGCACCCAACTTGTCGGGGTTTTATATATTCTGGATGAACCTAGTATCGGGCTTCACCAGAGAGATAACGTGAAACTGATAAAAGCTTTGCAAGAACTCAGAGACCTGGGTAATTCTGTGATCGTGGTGGAACATGATAAGGACATGATGCTGGAATCGGATTTTATCGTGGATATGGGACCCGGAGCGGAAAGGCATGGAGGCCAAGTTGTAGCAAGCGGCACACCAGAGGAGTTTTTGAGACAGGGCAGTCTAACTGCAAAGTACCTAAACGGCGAACTAGCCATCGCAGTCCCCAAAAAACGGAATAAGGGCAACGGACAAACATTAAAATTAACACAAGCCAAGGGAAATAATCTGAAAAACGTCACATTGGAAATTCCTTTGGGTTGTATGGTATGTGTCACAGGGGTATCGGGAAGTGGGAAGAGTTCCTTGATCCACGAAACCCTCTATCCACTACTTAACAAGCACTTTTATAACTCGAAAAAAGAACCTTTACCCTTTGGGAAAATAGAAGGCTTGGACCAGCTGGACAAGGTGATTGAGGTGGATCAGTCACCGATCGGACGGACACCTCGATCCAATCCCGCAACCTATACCGGGGCCTTTACTGACATACGTGCCCTTTTTACCGATCTTCCGGAATCCAAAATAAGAGGGTATAAACCGGGAAGGTTTTCATTTAATGTCAAAGGGGGAAGATGCGAAGATTGTGAAGGGGCCGGAATGAAATTGGTGGAAATGGACTTCTTGCCTGATGTGCATATCCCCTGCGAAACCTGCAAAGGGAAAAGGTACAATAGGGAGACGCTCGAGGTGCGCTTTAAAGGTAAATCCATTGCCGATGTGTTGGACATGACGGTGGAACAGGGGGTGGAATATTTTGAAAACCAACCCAAGATCCTGAGAAAAATACAGACTTTAAATGATGTTGGCTTGGGGTACATTACTTTGGGTCAGCACGCCACTACACTATCCGGAGGGGAAGCGCAAAGGGTGAAATTAGCCACCGAGTTGGCAAAAAAAGATACGGGAAAGACTTTTTACATCTTAGATGAACCTACTACGGGATTACATTTCAAGGATATTGAGCACCTGCTTGAAGTATTGAACAGATTGGTAGAGAAGGGGAATTCGGTCTTGGTCATCGAGCATAACCTAGATGTCATCAAGGTGGCCGACCATCTCGTCGATCTAGGCCCTGAAGGTGGCGAAAAAGGCGGGCAGATTATCGCACAAGGCACTCCGGAAAAGGTAGCCAAAAGCACCAAAAGCCATACGGCGAGGTTCCTTAAACTGGAATTGGGGTAATTAAAGCACATGGAGGTGAGGATGGATAAGGCGCGATTATATTGGATACTTCAAATATTTGGATGGTCTGCCTTCGCGCTGATCAATTTACTTTTTGTTTCTCTGGCCAGAGGAATTACCTCTGTACAGGTGGGCGCCTATCTGGCTTTGGCTTCATTTTATCTGCTTTCATCCCATCTTTTTAGATATGTCATCAAAACCCATCACTGGTTTACCTTTCGTCTGAGCAAGTTGTTGGCTCACGTGCTGGCAGGATTGATTATTCTAAGCTTTTTAAACACGGTCGCCCAAATATTGATCAATTGGGTCTTTAACACCTTGAATTTGTATGAGGATCTTGAGCCCTTAGTCATCTTGGTGAACCTGTTCATCAGTTTTCTCTACTATGCCCTATGGTCTATGATGTATTTTCTCTACTACTTCCTGGACAACTACAATTCCTCTCTGAGGTATCAGGCTACAATTAATGAAATAAAGCTCAACCACTTAAGGAACCAACTCAACCCTCATTTTATTTTCAACGCGCTTAACAGCGTCAGGGCTTTGGTAGATGAAGATCCCAAAAAAGCCAAATCCGCGATCACGCAGCTATCGAATATTTTAAGATATTCCTTGGTGATAGACAAACACAGAACCATAGATTTCGGTGACGAAATCAACACCGTTTTTGATTACCTAAATCTGGAAACGATAAGGTTTGAGGAAAGGCTTAAGGTTGTTTATGAAATAGAAGAAGAAGCTTATGGTTATAAAATCCCGCCGATGATGCTTCAGACCATTGTTGAAAACGCCATCAAACATGGAATCTCCAATCTGATCAAAGGCGGAACCGTCGAGATTAGATGTTCAGTGGGCTTGAGCCAATCCTTGTACATCCAGGTAAAAAACAGTGGGCAATTGAAATCAATCCCGGCCAAGGATCATGATGGAGGCGGACATGGTATCCCAAATACCATACAACGATTGAAGTTGATTTATGGCAATAGGGCATCTTTCAAAATTTCCAATTTCGACAATGAATTTGTAATCACCGAAATCAAAATCCCGAAACAAACCACTACCTTAGATTATCAAACTAATTAAAACCCCACAGCAATGCGTGCATTAATAGTAGATGACGAAAGATTAGCAAGAAAAGAATTAATCAACCTGCTGTCCCAGTATGAAAATGTGGAAGTAGTAGGCGAGGCAATAAACGTAGACGATGCCAAAGAAAAAATCGTTTCCTTAAATCCTAATGTCGTCTTTTTAGATATCCAAATGCCTGAGAAAACCGGTTTCGATTTACTGGAAGAACTAGATCATGTACCTAATATTATCTTTACTACCGCTTACGACGAATATGCTCTCAAGGCCTTTCAGGTAAATGCGCTTGACTATCTACTAAAACCCATCGAGCCGGAAAGACTTGCAGAAGCTTTAAATAGGCTACAAAAGAAGCTTGCGGATGACCCAAAAGAAGAAGGGGAAATGAGCCATTTTTCCAACAAGAAACTCACCCTCAACGATCAGGTTTTTGTCAAGGACGGGGACAGATGTTGGTTTGTCAAGCTGGCCAATGTCAAGCTTTTTGAATCCGATGGAAATTACATCAAAGTTTACTTTGAGAATTTTAAGCCCATGATCCACAAATCTCTCAATGCGTTGGACGAAAGGCTGGATGAAAAATCCTTTTTCCGGGCAAGCCGAAAACATATCATCAATCTTAGCTGGGTAGAGGGCATCGAGCCTTGGTTCAACGGCGGGTTGGTTGTCACGCTGAAAGGCGGTGAGAGAATCGAAGTCAGCAGACGGCAAGCTGCGAGATTTAAAGACATGATGAGCTTGTAGAAAGTTACCACTTATAGCTTAAAATGTAATTTTTTTTTCATAGCTGTCTCGGGTTACCGGGACAGCTATTATAGTAAATATGTCGCTGTGTAGTATCGATTTAATAGAACTATTTTTGCGTTATAAATCCTTTTTTAGGCCGTTCCTCTCGAAATAATATTTATTTTTTATATCCAAGTATTGATTTTCAATGAATATGTTTGTAACTAGAGTACCAAGTTTCCATTAATAGTATTATTGTTTAATTAAATGAGTAAAAAAGGGTATGGAAATCCTCAACAAAATAGCTACACGATTTTTAATATTCAGTCAAGGCTGATAAGTTCAATTGTAAACATTTAAGGACATGAAAGAAGAGAGAATACTTATTGTAGAGGATGATGTCAGCATTTCGGAAAATATTGAAGAAATCCTGGAACTTTTAGGCTATGTCAATATCGATATCGCAAATTCTGCCAATCAAGCTATTAAAGAAATTAAAAAACACCGCCCAGACATGGTGTTCATGGATATAAAATTAAAGGGCGACAAAGACGGGATCGAATTGGGGGAAATCATAAACCAGATGGTAGATGCCCCAATTGTATACGTTACTTCCTACAGCGATCCTGAAATCATCGAAAGAGCCAAAAGGACACATCCTGCAGGCTTTATTGTGAAGCCATTCAACACCAACGACATTCACGCCATGGTGGAGATCGTGTTGTACAATCAAAGGACACGGCCTGTCACCTCAGAAGCAGTGGGCAGCACGGGCTTTGAGAGCCCCTATCTGGTGACCGACGCAGTATACATCAAAGCCGACAACGCCTTCGAACGTGTAGAATATCCCGACATCTATTATGTGGAAGCCAACGGCAACATGGTTACCATCTATACCAAACACAGAAATTACACGATCAGAAAATCCATGAAGGATATGGAGGAAAAGCTTCCTGCCAATCTGTTTTTAAGGGTGCAAAAATCTTTTATCGTCCAGCTGGCTCAGATTGAAAATTTCAACACCAAGGAGATCAATCTCAGAACGGGTGATACCGTACAGGTGGGTCGGCAATACTACAACAGCTTCTTGGCCAAATTAAATACCATCACGGAAAGCTAAATCTGATACTCAAGATATTAAACGTAAGATTTAAAGGTTAAGAGCTACGATTGAGGAAGTATACGGCTTGTCCTACTCATAACAATTCGTTGGCTAAATTGGCGAGTTCAGAACGCTCCCCCTTTTCCAGTTTGACATGGGCATAGAGAGGATGGTCTTTTACCCGGTCGATCAG
>DATGMS010000277.1:0-4404 GCA_035307285.1 Cyclobacteriaceae bacterium | reverse complement strand
GCCATTGCCGACGCAGTTGCCAGCGACATGTCCACCGCCCTCTTTGTCTTTTTTGAACAGTTCCCTTTTTCCATGATCCTATCTATCATCGGGATCATTATGATCATCGGCTTCTTTGTGACCTCAGCGGATTCGGGATCTCTGGTGATTGTAAGCCTCACATCTGGAGGAAAACTCGAATCTCCTGTTGGTTTACGGGTCTTCTGGGCTATGGGCGTAGGAGTAATTGCCGCGGTGCTCCTAATCGGCGGGGGTTTACAGGCCCTACAGACTGCCGCAATAGTTACAGGATTGCCGTTTTCAATTATTCTCCTGATGATGTGCTTCAGTCTATACAAAGGACTAAAAGAAGAAATGGAGGAGGAAATAAAAGCCGGGAAGACCAGCGAACGTAAGGCTTACCAACAATTGATCGGAGAGTTGCTTGCCAAAAGGGCGCAAAAAAAGGAGAACAAAGATGTAGAGGATGCGTCACCTGAAAATAAAACAGAACCAAAACCATAAAAATATGATCAGCATAAACGCTATGATGGTATGTCTTGACCTCAGCGAGGTGGATGAGAAGATTATTGCTTTCACCAGTTCAATCTGCAAACTCCTGGAGGTAAAAAAGGTATACTTTGTCCACAACATCAAAATCAATGAACTGGGTGACGATTTTAGGGAACTGTTCGGAAATATTGATCTTTCCCAGGAAATAGAAGCAAACATCGAGGAACTGGTTCAGGAGCATTTTCAATGCTCCTCTGAGTACGAGGTTTTAGTAAGCGAGGAGTCTAACACTGAAATCATCCTGGCAGATATTGTAAAGCAATACAAAGTGGAAATCACCCTGATAGGCAAAAAGAGCAGCGCCAAAGGCACAGGGAGTCTCGGCACCAAACTACTGAGGATATTACCCTGCAGCATGCTGGTTTTTCCCGAGGATGCTTCACATGATATTAAAAATGTGCTGATCCCGATAGATTTTTCAGATTCTTCAATCCACGCAATACGACTGAGCAAATCCCTGTCCGACCAGTTAGGCCTAGATTTGGAACTTTTACATGTTTATCGGCTTCCTACGCAGTATTTTCCCCTGATCTCTGAACAAAATGCCGTCCGCACTGCAGAATCCTACCTTCAGGATAAGTTTAGAAGTTTGAAAAAGAAACATCCGGAAATCGCCGATGTACCCTATCACCTAGTAAGGGCGGCAGGAAATAGCATTCCCGAACGGATCATCAAGCACCTCAACAAAAAGAAGAACGATTTGTTGGTTTTGGGCCTTAAGGAAAACAGACCTATACCTAATTTTAGTTTAGGAAGTACTCCCATATCTCTCTACAACAGCGACATTAATGTACCGTTGTGGTTGGTGTATTCTGAAAAAATTATTTCCAAAAAATAAGGTACCTTTTTAAAAAATAGCTGTTTTTAACGTCATATTGTTTATCTTTAAAAATTGATTTTTAAACATTATGAATCAGTTTTCAATATCACAGCTGTCGCAGCTATCAGGAATAAGAGCCCATACCATTCGGATATGGGAACAACGGTATAATGCCCTGAGCCCCCATCGCTCCGAAGGCAACACCCGTTACTACGACAATTCCCAACTAAGGCGACTCCTTAACATTGTTAGTCTGATGGGAGAAGGGCACAAAGTCTCCGAACTATGCACCTTATCGGATCAAGAATTATTTAGCCGTGTCCGGGAGTTCGATTCGCTGCGACTTCCAAAGGGTCCGGAGGAATACTATATCTCCCAATTGGTTTCTGCAGCCATGGACTTTGACGAATGGTATTTTGAAAAGGTTTTTGGACATTGCCTATTGCGACTGGGGATGAAAGACACATATATAAAAATCCTTCACCCGTTAATGATACGCATGGGGATAATGTGGTCTCAAGGGACTTTATCACCAGCGTACGAGCATTTTAACAGCAACCTACTGCGTCAAAAAATGTTAACGGCCATTGACTCACTCCCGCCTCCCCCGGCTGAGGCAGAAGGATGGCTGTTGTTTCTCCCAGAAAATGAATTCCACGAACTGGGGCTATTATTTGCCCAATATATAATCAAATCCAAGGGAAAGCGGGCGGTGTATCTGGGGGCGAACCTCCCCAAAGAAAGTATTCTACCAGCTATTGAACAGACCAAGCCCGAAAACCTGCTACTGTTCTTTGTGCACAAAGATCTGCCCGAACGAATTCAATACTATCTGGATGATTTGGCCTCACAATGCCCCTCCAAAAACATCTACATCTCCGGCCATCCGGACTTGTTGGCGCAGCTTAGCATCCAGCCTCCTGTACACTGGCTAAGGGATGTTGAAAATTTGGAACACGTTTTGCATAGTAATGTTTAGATATTAACGTTTATTTTTAAACAGTAAAAGATGCCTAAAATTGCAGTAATTGGCGCTGGATTCGCCGGCTTAAGTGCAGCCGCTTATCTATCAGCCGCGGGATATAAGGTACAAGTGTTCGAGAAAAATAGCTCCCTCGGTGGAAGAGCAAGGCAATTTAGCACAGACAATGGCTATGTATTTGACATGGGTCCGAGTTGGTATTGGATGCCTGATGTTTTTGAGCGGTTTTTTAAGGATTTTGAACATAAGGTGTCTGATTTTTACCCACTTAGCTTTTTAGACCCAGCTTTTGAAGTCGTATTCGGTGATCAGAAGACGCTGAGCGTGCCCCACAACTTCCCAGAATTGTCCGCGCTTTTTGAATCCATTGAGGAAGGAAGCGCCAAGAGACTCGAACAATTCATGGAAGAGGCTAAATTCAAATATGAGTTGGGCATGAAAAACCTGGTTTATATGCCTGGCCTTTCCCTAAAGGAATTTGCAGACATAGAGTTGCTCAAGGGAGTAATTAGACTTCAGGTTTTTTCTTCCTTCAGCCAACATATCCGGAAATTCTTTACCCATCCTCAGCTACTCGCTCTGATGGAGTTTCCGGTGCTGTTTCTTGGAGCAATGCCTCAGGACACCCCCGCACTCTACAGTTTGATGAACTATGCGGGGCTGAAACTGGGCACTTGGTACCCAAAGGGAGGGTTCGGCAAAGTGATCGAAGCGATCGTAACCGTGGCTCGTGAAAAGGGCGCACATTTCCAGGTAAATGCCCCAGTAGATGAAATATTGATAGAAAACAGGCTGGCGAAAGGGCTGGTCATAAATGGAGAAAGCATTCCTTTCGATGGAGTAGTGGCCGCCGCTGACTATCATCACGTGGAGAGCAAGTTGCTTCCTGAGGAGTTCAGGAATTATAAGGAATCGTACTGGGATACAAGAACCCTTGCGCCTTCATGTCTCATTTTCTATATAGGTCTAAATAAAAAGCTCAATAAGATACAACACCACACCTTATTTTTTGAGGAGGATTTGCTACAACATTCCCAGGAAATATATAAAGATCCCCAATGGCCAAGCAAACCTTTGTTCTATGTTTGTTGCCCATCCCAAACCGATCCTACTGTAGCACCCGAAGGTCATGAAAATCTGTTCCTTTTGATGCCCTTGGCTCCAAATTTGGAAGACAAAGAGTCACTCCGGGAAAAATATTTCGACCTGATGATGGACCGACTTCAAAAACAGATCGGGGAAGAGATCATTAGCCATATTGACTATAAAAAAAGTTACTGCGTAAAGGATTTTGTTTTTGACTACCACTCCTACAAAGGAAATGCTTATGGTCTAGCCAACACATTGATGCAGACGGCCTTTCTAAAACCAAAGATTAGCAACAAAAAGATCAAGAACCTAATTTATGCTGGGCAGCTCACTGTTCCCGGACCTGGGGTACCACCGGCACTTATATCGGGTAAAATCGCTGCCGGACAGATGATGAACTATTTTAACAAAATTTGAAGATGAAGCAGCTATTCGACAACCTCTCCCTGAATATCAGCCGGATGACCACTGAGGCGTACAGCACAAGTTTTTCTTTGGGTATTTATTTTCTACATCCCAGAATTAGATCTTCCGTTTACGCCATTTATGGCTTCGTTAGAGTCGCGGACGAAATAGTTGACAGTTTCGAAGGGTATGATAAAAAGCATCTTTTAGAAAATTTTAAACGGGACACTTACGAAGCCATCGAGACAGAAATTTCAGTGAACCCCATACTGAACTCTTTTCAGCAAGCCGTACACCAATACCAAATCGACCTTGAACTGATTGCAACCTTCCTTCGCAGCATGGAAATGGATCTTGACAAAGTGACTTATAACCGGGAGAAATACGACCAATATATCTTGGGCTCTGCTGAAGTGGTGGGGTTGATGTGCCTGCACGTCTTCACCGAAGGTGATAGAAAAACTTTCGAAGAGCTTAAACCCTATGCAATGAAATTGGGTGCGGCATTTCAAAAAGTAAATTTCCTCCGAGATCTAAAAAGCGATTATCATGATCT
>DATGMS010000276.1:0-26846 GCA_035307285.1 Cyclobacteriaceae bacterium | reverse complement strand
CTTTGCCTCATTTAGGGTGGCTCATCCGGAACTGGAAGTATCCGGAATCTACGTCACCGAAGAAGATGTAAGACTATATTTAAACGCAAAGGGCAAGATGGATGTCAGGTTGAAAGATGCAGGCTCACTATTGAAATAATTGCTTTATCCTTAAAAAAGAGACCTAAACATCTATGCATTTAGACAATTATACACGTCTGATTCTGACCAATTAGCAATACAAACTCGTGGACTGGAAGGCCTTGGGAGAAGAGAAAATGTTTAAAAAATGCTGCTACGGCAATACCCGAGTGTAAATGCTTGCTTCCCTTTTACAGTAAAAAGTTTTTAAAAAATGGAATGGAGAGAAGTTTCTCAATCGTCAATCCAAAAGCAAAAGACCACCAGATCGAACTCATCAACATATAGCTTATAATTGTTCTCCGGTCTACGCCGAAGGCAGTCATTACCAAGGTCCCGCCGATCGGGCTCAAAAGCAATGAGGTCAAAAAAGCAACACCGGCAGCTCCGGACTTCTGCCAGATTTTCACTATGCGCCTATTCCTTTTGGAAAAAACCACCCTTTTACTCTTGATCCTTTTGTCCCATTGAGACTTCAACCACTGGCCTAAAAAAGTAAAAATAAATACACTACTCATCATTCCAGATACTGTCACTAACATGATTTCTAAAAGCGAATATCCCGCCCAATAACCCAATACCGGTCCAGAGATAAATTTAAACAAGGCCATTATATAAATGCCTAGGAAAGTCACAATATACTCAGCCATATCGGTTTAAAGCTTTGACCCATAAGCAAGATCACCAGCATCCCCAAGACCCGGAACAATATAATAGCTATCATTCAAAGCTTCATCAAGAGCGCAAAGCCAAAATTTGTGAGGGATATCGAGGTTTTCCTCGACGTAGGAAACACCCTCGGGAGAGGCGATTACTGCAACAATATGAATCTTCGAAGGGATACCGTACTTAAAAAGATTATTGATACTCTTGATAAATGATTTGCCGGAAGCCAACATCGGGTCCACCAGAATAACCTCTTTGCCCTGGATATCCGGTGCAGCCATGTAGCCGAATTCTATTTCCAGCTCTGCTTCGTCTTCCTTTCGATAAGCACCGATAAAGCCGCAGTCTGCATGATCAAAGTAATTCACCACCCCCTGAAAAAAAGGAATAGCAGCTCTTAAGATAGGAATAATTACCGGTTGCTTCCGGATCTCCTGCACCGTGGTAATTTTAAGAGGTGTTTCAATCTCGGCCGACGTATATTCCATATCCTTGGACACCTCGTAAGCCATTATTTCTCCAAGGCGTTCAAGGTTTCTCCGGAACCTCATGCGGTCTTTCTGCAAGGAGGTACTTCTTAACTCCTTCAAAAATTGGTTGGCAATTGAATTCTGAGTATTTAGTATAAACATATTCAAGTTTACGCAAAAAAAACCCGATCTGTTGAGATCGGGTTTTAATAATCTATATTAATCTATCTTATCTAACTTCGAAGCTAGCTCTTCTAGCTAACTGACGGGCATCTGCTGATGCTTTGTCTACGCTAGTATCTTCACCGTAACCTTTGTATGAAAGTCTAGAAGCATCTATACCTGCAGCTACTACGATGTCATAAACTGCTTTAGCTCTTCTTTCAGATAACTTCATGTTGTAATCTTCAGGTCCTAATTCGTCAGCATATCCTTTGATTTCAACACTCACACCTGGATTCTTTCTCAAGAAGTTTGCAACATAATTTGCGGCAGATGCAGAGTAACCAAGCGGCTTAGAACTGTCGAAAGCAAAGTACACATTTACATAGCCATCGTTAAGTGCTTGTCTGAAGAAGTCAATCTGATTTCCATCATCTTCTGGAGGACAACCGTTACCGGAAGCTGGACCAGGAACAAATGGACACTCATCTATATGGTCAGGAATACCGTCACCATCAGAATCCATAGTTCTACCTTGAGAATCTACCCTTGCTCCTGAAGGAGTATTAGGTTCTTTGTCAAGATAATCAGGAATACCGTCACCGTCGGAATCTTTCAACATATCTTTGATCTCACCGATCTGGCTAGCCAATTCAGCTTTGGTTGCATACATGTCGTCTCTGATGTACCAGTCAGCATGCGTAGAACCGCCGCCTAGGTAAAAAGAAAGTCCTAAAGTACCTGACCACCATACAGCGTTAGCACCGTAGTGACCATTGTACTCACCACCTTCTGCGTGGATTGATCTTGCGCCATCAAATGAAACATCCTGACGACCATTAATAACGGTACTAATGTCTCCGTTCAAGGCAACTCTTTCCCCTAACTTAACCTGGCCTGTAAGACCCACAATAAAGTTATAGACGTTATCCTCGAAATCGGCCCACTCGTTCTCCTTAGGAGTAACTCTACCCAAACCGGCACCGGCGTGGGCAAGAAGGTTAACTCTACGGGTGAATGTCTCCCAGCTCATCATTCTACCTAAATTAGCTACCCCTTGAAGGTTTACTCGATAGTAGCTAGTTTCAAAAGTAGCATAATTGTCTGTATCCTCGGCATTGACAAATTTACCAAACCCGTAATCAATCTTAGCGCCGAATTTTTCATTAAACATGTACCTTACACCTGCGTCTACATGCCCAAGATTTAACGATGGGGCATAGTAACCTGGTGTCATAGGTGCCATTGGCTTATTGAAACCTCCATTGACATCGATTGACCACTTGTTGAAGTCATTCTGTGCATGGGCACCCACTGCCAATGCGCCGACCATTAATGTTGATAGTATTATTTTTTTCATGATAAAAAATTTTTTTACAAAATTAGGGGTTATAATTTTAATTCCAAACTTATTTATTTCTGCACTTGAATACAAATGTATAGTAATTATTTTATAATACTTTAACTAAATCTCTTTAGTTTTTAAAATTTTAAGGGGTTATTATTCTGAAAACATTCTTTCATAAACTATGCCACAATAACATAAACCGAGAATTTAATATTTGGGTGTTAGTTGATTCAGCAAATAATTCCTTTTTTCTTTTTAATAATTTTTCAACGCATGGCTGCTTAGAAAGTTTAAATATAAATATATTTTATCTTGATTTACTTCTAAAACGTACATTGCTGTAACAGTCCAAATGTGCTAAATGATTTATAATGAATGCAATGCAAACTAATGAGTTGTAAACTCTTTTTCAGACATGACATAACACCTAAGGTTCCTTCCGGATTTCTATCCCTTGTAAGGTAGCATCTTGTTCTATTTTGACTCATAAATGACACCCAACTTTATGTCAAATCCGGCCTACCTTAAAATTTCCATGGGGGGCTTATTGATAATATTCCTGCCGTTCAGCCATCCTAAAATAACTGTCACCGCCGTAATAACTCCATAAACCAACAAAGCCTCGGACCAAGCCCATCTGAACGGCAACTCAAAAACATAGTAGCTCAACATGAAGGTGGCCAGAAAAGACAACAAAATACCGCTGAGTGATGCCAAACTCCCCAAAAAGAAGTATTCAAAGGTATTGATCAGGCTTACCGTTCGGCTACTTGCCCCAAGCGTGCGCAATAAAATGCTATCGCGCAATCGTTGATACTTACTGATGATCAAGGAGCTAATCAAAACCAATATGCCGGTAAGAATGCTGAACATGGCCATAAACTGAATGACAAAGCTGATTTTCCCCAGTAATTCTTCAAGCGTCTCCACTACCATCGCTAGGTTAACCATGGAAATATTGGGGAATTCACGCACTATTTCACTCTGCAGCTCGGCCGACTGACGTTCATCCTTCGTTTTGGTGATAATGACATGGAATTGGGGGGCATTGTTTAACACCTTGTCAGGAAACAGAACCAGAAAGTTGGTGGAGAGTTGCCTAAAGCTGATGTCTCTCATGCTCCCCACGTAGGTCGTCAGGGGCCTGCCCTGTACGTTAAAAATGATCTCATCACCTAAGCTGATCCCCGTTCTCTCCGCATAGTTTTTATCAAAGGATACAAAGATGCTATCTCCAGAACTTTCTACTGGACGTAGTCTCCCTTCCACCAATCTCTCGGAGTCGATCAGACTATCACGATAGGTCACCCTAAACTCCCTATTATATAAGGAGCGGGACCTTCTCTTTTCCTCTTCGAGTTCTTCATTATCCGACTTATCCAAGCCGTTGATTTCTGTTAGACCCATGGTCACTATGGGCACCTGCTGTAATATGGGAATATCTTTATCCAAAACCCGCTCCCTAATTTCGTTCACCTGGTCACTCTGAATATCAAAGAGCAGCATATTTGGCTGTTCACCTTCTTCCGCAAATTGGGCTTCCTCCAAAAGCTGGTTTTGGACAAAAAACAAGGTACTTATCATGGCAGTACCCAAGCCTATCGTAGCAATTAAGGAAATGGTTTGGTTGTTGGGCCGATACAGATTTGATAAAGATTGCCTGATGGGATAAGTCAGAGAGATCGGTAAAAAACGTCTGATGGCCCACATTATTCCAGCCCCCATCAGCCAAAGGCTGCCAAAAGCAAAAAGCACAAAACCCGCAAAACCCAAGGCCATTTCCCATCGCCCTAATAAATAAAAACTGAAGCTATATATAAAGAGTACAATGGCAAGAATAACTGCCCATCTTAAAGGATCCTTGTGTATTTTTGTTTCTTCTGACTCGGGTCTTAACGTGCTCATGGGAGATACTTTCCGGATCTTTAACAAGGGTAGCAGCGCAAACAGAACCGAGATAAAAAGCCCTGTAACAATCCCGAAAAACACTGCGCTCCAAGAGATTTGGACATTCACCTCTACCGGCAGGAAATCGCTAAAGACCATCGGCAAAACAAACTGCAACAAAGATCCCAAAGCAGCTCCGATGATAGACCCTACCAAGCCCATTATTTTGATCTGGGTCAAATAGATCAACAAGGCATCAAAGGATGGAACCCCCAAGCACCTCAGGATAGCCACAGAGGCCAGTTTTTCCTTCACAAAAACATTGACGGCGCTTGCTACGCCCACACAGCCTAAGAGCAGCGCAATAAATGCCACCAAGCTTAAGAAATTAGATAGATTATCAAAGGACCTTCCTGTAGATCTTTTTCTATCCTCAACCGTATCTGCATCTATTTTCTCCTCTTCCCATTGTTCGGAATAAGGCTCGATCAACTTGTCTATATCTTGATTTGCTGCTAATTTATAGTAGCGCTCATACCGGATCCTGCTTCCGAACTGAATCAAGCCGGTCTCCTCAACATATTCCATGGGGATAAAAACGGCTGGTGCCACTGTAGCGGCTATGCCCGTTTGCCCCGGTACTTTTTGAAGTTCCCCTTCAATTACAAAAGTTACTTCCCCTATCTTGATGCTATCCCCAATCTCTGCGTCAAACAATGCCATAAGAGACTTCTCTACTAAGGCCTTTTTACCGGAATTCCTAAAGCTGCTTTCTGCCTCTACAGGTAATGTCTCCAAGATCCCATAAAAAGGAAAATCACCTTGCAAAGCCCTAACCTGCGTTAAACGGCTATCTCCACTGGAGGGAAAAGACACCATGCTGGCAAAATTAACCTCCTCCGCTACATCCAATGCGATACTATCTAACGGCTGATCCCCCAAGGGTTGGTTGTTTTCCAACGAGAGATCGGCCCCTAGCAGCTCTTTGGCTTGCCGGTCAATGTCTTTTCTTAGATTATCTCCAAAAGAGCTGATAGCCACCAATGCGGCAATCCCAATCACAATGGAGGAGATAAACAGCAATAATTTTGAAATGTTCTTTCGAAAATCCCGAAAGGCCATTTTTAGTGTCCAGGAAAACCTATGCATTCTCTCCCTCCTGTATTTTCCCGCCCTTAATCTTAATAATTCGGTTGGTCCTCGCTGCCAATGCGATATCGTGGGTCACTAGAATTAGAGTAGTTCCTAAAGCCTTGTTCAAGTCAAAAATAAGGTCTTCAATCATTTCGCCTGTGTCGGTGTCAAGGTTTCCTGTGGGTTCGTCGGCAAAAAGTATCTTGGGTTCATTGGCAAATGCCCTAGCAATGGATACCCGCTGCTGCTCCCCTCCCGACAATTGAGAGGGATAATGAGTCGCTCTGTCTCCTAGCCCGACCTGCTCCAAAAGCTCCAACGCCTTGTCCTTGGCGTTCTTTCGTCGTTTGAGTTCAAGGGGAACCATTACATTTTCCAATGCCGTCAAGGTAGGAAGCAATTGAAAATTCTGAAAGATAAAACCCACATCCTGGTTTCTTACTGCGGCTCTTGCATCTTCGGAAAGCGCTTCCATAGCATGTCCATTAAGAGAGATGCTCCCAGTGCTGGCCTTATCCAATCCGGCACACAAGCCTAGAAGGGTGGTCTTTCCACTGCCGGACGGCCCTACAATGGAAATGCTTTCCCCGGCCTGGACCTGGAAATTGACCTGATCCAAAACGGTCAATTTTCTGCTTCCACTTTGATATACTTTACTGACCTGATCTACTGATAAAATGGGCATACTTGATATTTTGGAAGTATTTTTTGGGATTGGAAACAAATCACCCCGGTTTTGGGGTTAGCATAGCAAATCTAAACCCTTTCCTATGCTTATAAGAGTGTCACAATATACAAGCTTTGTATTTATTTTATTCTTATTTACCTTTTTTTCGTGTGGCCAAAAATCAGACGAAAGCACCTCTTCAACAGTGGAAGAGATAAAAACATCCCCCGTCAAGGAAGAAAAAAAGACCATCTTATTTTTTGGGAACAGTCTAACAGCTGGATATGGCTTGGAACCTGAGGAGAGCTTCGCGGGAATTATCCAGCACCGGCTTGACAGCCTTGGCCT
This sequence comes from Cyclobacteriaceae bacterium, assembly GCA_035307285.1. Taxonomy (GTDB): domain Bacteria; phylum Bacteroidota; class Bacteroidia; order Cytophagales; family Cyclobacteriaceae; genus DATGMS01. The sequence goes on along the minus strand of DATGMS010000276.1, from coordinate 20,044 downwards.
GAACTACCAAGTCATCAACGGCGGCCTGAGCGGCGAAACCACGGCAAGCGGCCTTAATCGCCTTGATTGGTTCCTAGAAGAAGAGCCCTACATCTTTGTTCTTGAGTTGGGCGGCAATGATGGCTTAAGAGGAATTCCCGTCTCGGAGACTAAAAAAAATCTGAAGCAAATGATCCATTTGATTCAGAATAAATTTCCAAACACCCAAATTTTGCTTGCAGGCATGCAGATCCCTCCTAATATGGGCAATGCCTATAGCCAGGATTTCAAGGCAATTTTTCCAGATTTGGCAAGAGAGGAAAATGTACAACTTATTCCATTTTTGCTGGAAGGGGTCGCGGGGGATGCTAAGCTTAACCTCCCCGACGGGATCCACCCCTCTGTCGAAGGCCACAAGATCGTGGCGGAGACTGTCTGGCAGCATCTGGAACCAATGCTTTAGTAAGGCGAAAAGAGTAGAAGAAAGAAGAGGTGTTTAAAGTCGGAAGGATCAGACCTGAGTCATCAGGCAAGGTCAGTAGATCTTCGGTCTTGTGAAGCCCATCTTCTGTCGCCTCAACCAATCCAACACACTGACTTTAAGGTTTTTAAATATAAAAGAACAATTAACATGGACTAAAAGATTCCGTTCGGGTTCAAGCAAAAAGTTTTTTATGTTGATTTTTTGTTTTACTTTTTGACGAATTTTAAAAAAGATGGGATCAATATGAGTATTCAAATTAAATCATCTGGGGAACAGTACGACGTAATCATCGTAGGTTCCGGCGCAGGTGGTGGTATGGCATCAAAAATTTTATCAGAAGCCGGACTTTCGGTTGCAGTATTAGAGGCTGGAGCGGATTATGATCCTGCAAAGGAGGAAGATCGGACACAGCTCAGGTTTCCTTGGGAATCTCCGCGACGAGGTGCCGGCACATTGAGGCCGTTTGGTGATTTCGATGCGGCCATTGGGGGTTGGGAAATTGAAGGCGAACCTTATACTAGAGGGGCCGGAACCGAGTTTGACTGGTTTAGGTCGAGAATGCTGGGAGGGCGGACCAATCACTGGGGAAGGATATCTTTACGATTTGGTCCAAATGATTTAAAAAGAAAGAGTATAGATGGAATGGGCGACGACTGGCCCATCAGCTATGATGATCTTAAACCATATTATGACAAGGTAGACCAACTGATAGGAGTTTTTGGCAGTAAAGAAGGTATGTATAATGAACCGGATGGTCATTTTCTTCCTCCTCCAAAACCGCGTCTGCATGAACTTTTCATGAAGAAAGGTGCAGAGAAAGCCAATATTCCGGTGATTCCGTCTAGGCTTTCCATCTTGACAAGGCCAGTTAATAACGAAAGGGGGGTGTGCTTTTTCTGTAATCAATGTAACCGGGCCTGTCAGGTATACGCAGACTTTTCTTCGGGAACCTGCTTGGTGAAACCCGCCATGAAAAAGGGGAAAGTCGATCTTTTCACACATGCCATGGTCAGGAAAGTCACCACGAATGATCAGGGAGAAGCCACCGGCGTCTCCTATATCAGCAAGGTGGACATGAAAGAATACAAGCTTAGAGCAAGGGTAGTGGTATTAGGGGCGTCCGCCGGCGAAAGTGCGCGGATCATGCTAAATTCCAAATCCAAAACCCATCCAAACGGACTCGCGAACAGCAACGGAATAGTGGGAAGGTATATACACGATTCTACTGGAGCCGACCGCATGGCCATCATGCCGGACTTTATTGACCGCGAAAGATACAACGAAGACGGAGTGGGAGGAATGCATGTCTACACCCCTTGGTGGCTCGACAACAAAAACCTGGATTTTGCCAGAGGCTATCATATTGAGTACTGGGGAGGTATGGGAATGCCCTCGTATGGTGTCGGCTTTGGCATGGATACGATGAGACAGCACATCACCGATGAATTCGGCAAACCGGGTGTAAATGGAGGTTATGGGAAAGGTTTGAAAAAAGACATCAGGAGATTTTTTGGCACTACAGTAGGTATGTCAGGAAGGGGAGAAAGCATCCCGCGTTATGAAAACTACTGTGAGATCGATAACAGCACAGTAGATAAGTTCGGCATCCCGGTGTTGAAATTCCACTACCAATGGACAGATCAAGAGCTTAACCAAGCTAAGCACATGCATGATACCTTTGAGGAAATACTGACCAATGCTGGGGCCAAACTTCTTGGGTCAAAACCGGGCAGAGAATCCAATTATGGCCTGCACGCTCCCGGCAGAATTATCCATGAAGTAGGGACCACCAGAATGGGTAACGATCCGAAGACATCAGTCCTTAACAGTAACTGTCAGGCACATGAATGTAAAAACCTGTTTGTCGTCGATGGAGGACCATTTGTCTCCCAAGCAGATAAGAACCCAACTTGGACAATTCTGGCGCTTTCTTGGAGGACTTCTGATTATATTGTAAGCGAATTGAAAAAGAAAAACATTTAAGGTAAAGCTATGAACAGAAGAGAAAATCTCAAATTATTGTTTACAGGATCTTTGGCTTCCGGCTTTTTACTGACTACTGGCTGCAGCCCTAGTACCCAGGAAGTAGAGCACAAGCCTATCCTTGGTACCGGACCAGGATATGGAAGGACGCCTGAAGAAATTGCCTATGATGAACGCCTCAATTCCACGACCTTCTTCACGGATGAAGAAAGGAAAAAAATCGAGATACTGGTAGACATTATTATCCCTGCAGACGAAACCTCCGGGAGTGCCAATGATGCGGGAGTTCCTGATTTCATCGAGTTTATGATGAAAGACATGCCCGGTTATCAAGTACCTATGAGGGGTGGACTAAAGTGGCTGGATTTCCGTGCGGATGATCATTTCCAAACCACCTTTTTGGAATGTTCAGAAGAACAACAACTGCAGATCATAGACGAAATAGCCTATCCAGACAATGCGACAGCAGATACTGAAGGAGGTATAAGCTTCTTTAATATGCTCAGAAATTTGACCGCAACAGGTTTTTTCACCAGTAAGATAGGGTTTGATGATTTGGGCTATGTCGGAAACCAGCCCAATGTTTGGGATGGAGTACCCCAGGAGGTACTGGACAAGCATGGCCTGAAGTATGAAGAAAAGTATGCCAGCGTCTATTTGGATCCACTTACCAGAAACCAAATTGCGCAATGGGACGAGCAAGGCAATCTTATAGGTTAACCTGAAACTTCATCATAAGACCACTTACCTTATAAAAGAAAAACCCGGAGCATTTCCGGGTTTTTCTATTGAGACTAGCTACTATACTCCAATTCATTCTCTATAAATATGGACCAAGACAATTTAGAACAACCCAACAATCCATTACACGGTGTAAAGCTTGCGGACATACTAGAACATCTGGTGGCGGAATATGGTTGGGAAGAACTCGGTAGTCGGATCAACATCCGCTGCTTTACACATAACCCCTCGATCAAATCCAGCCTTACATTTCTTAGACAAACCCCATGGGCGAGGGAAAAAGTAGAGGCGCTTTATCTGAAACTTGTCAGAAAATAATTCAGACCCCTGCTGAGTGCACCCTCCGGAAATTGCTCCCCAAACGTAAAGCAGCGATACCCAAAATTTACAGCCGCAATATCCTGCATATGAAGGCTATTTCTTAAGCAACCGGCCCGAGCCTGAAATGCTGACACTATTTACAGAGGGGTTTCCTTTATACTCCACATTGCCCGACCCGGATGATCTCAACGACAAGGATTCGTTGATGGTCAAGGAGGCGTTTCCCGAACCGGATTTATTGATATCAGCAGCTTCGGAGATCAAATTGATCGCTTTCAGGTTTCCCGATCCAGATTGGCTAACATTAATATCCCCAACAGAGCCGCCCGCGATGCTGAGATCGCCCGAACCACTCATGGTAAGGTCAAGCTCGTCCGCTAAAAGGCTGTTAAAAGTAGCGTTTCCGGAACCGCTCAATACAATTTCTAGTTCATCTGATCTAAGATCCGATATACATTTCAGATTTCCTGATCCGCTACTGTGTATTCCGTCAAGGTGGATAAAAGTAACAGTGACTTCAAGGCCCATATTCCGGTAATTACCTTTTTCCAATCGAATATCCAATGTACCATTTTTAACTTCAGTAATCACTTTGTCCAAATCCAGATTTTTGGCTTCTATCAGGACTTCATTTCTATCTCCCTTTTTGAGGATGACATTCCAGCTTCCGCCGGCTCTAATATGATTGAAATCGGATACAGACCTAACCTCTCTGTTTTGGCCGTACGCGGTGGTTCCCAACAATAGCAATAAAGCGGAAAAGAAAATTAGCAAAGAATTTTTCATGATAACAATATCTAGGTAGAACATATTTCTCCTACAGCAATCGATATCTATGCCATGCGCAAAAAACTGGAAATCAAGCAATTTTGGGGGTTGGGTATAGAAACATGTGTCCGTTTCTATCAGTCCTCCGTCCTAAAACGGACAATAAAAAATAACCTAAAGGGAGGATAAGCCTACGATAGTGACATCTTTCTGAAATAACAACGGGGAAAAAATTTCTATCCCGGTAGTTGGTTGGACCGGTTCATAATAAACCCTCAATCTCAATTCCTCCGGGATTATTTCAAAATGATCTTTCAGTTTTTCAATCTCCTGAAAGCTCAACGCCATAAGCTGTACCGAGGTAAGCCCGTCTCTGATCATGGCTAGCTGCTCTGCAGCTGTTCGAGACAAGTCAATGATCCGTTTGCTGTGCTGGGGTAACCGGTCATTGACTTTGACAATCACCTCATGGCCGTTCTTGAGGTTGGTGACTTTAAGTAAAGTACCGAAGGGCAAATGCTTATGTGCAGCCGTATGCTCATTCATATCAAAAACTTCTCCGCTGGCCGTCTTTCTTTTATGAAATTTCTTACCATAAAAACTCGCTGTTCCTTCCTGGATCACCAACAGAGAATCGTTGTTCATCAATGGAGTTTGAGCCATTCCCTTATTCATCCAAAGCAAGCTCAGTCCCAAAATAAACAAGATCGTTTTCTTCATTATCTTTATTTTTTTATTAAAAAAAATACCAGACACCGTTGGCAAAAACCGTGCCTCGAAGAGGAAGTTCAGTCTTGTATATGCTATTGGCTAGGCTTTTTGTCAAAAAGTCGCAGCCAAAAGTGTATTATTAGGTGCTATTATCTTTAAATTAGTTAATTTGAATGCTGGTTCTTTATAAATGCATAACCGGCAATCTAAGCTACAAAAAAAATCGGTAAAATAACTTTCAAACTTTCCCCTATGTTAAGAATCCTTCACACCGCAGATTGGCACCTGGGTAAACGTCTACAGGAGTTTTCCCGTCTAGAAGAACAAAAGGAAGTCTTGGAAGAGATGATTTCAATCGCCGAACAGGAGAATATCGACTTGGTGCTTTTGGCCGGTGATATTTTTGACGCCTTTAATCCCAGCCACGAGGCCGTGGAACTGCTCTATAAAACCCTACGCCGCCTATCTAATAATGGCAAAAGGCCAATTGTTGCTATTTCCGGCAATCATGACAGCACGCAGTTCGTAGCAGCCCCGGATCCGTTGGCGAGGGAACTAGGTATTTTGTTTTATAGCAGATTGGATCAGACCATCTCTTGTGGCCTGCTAGAATCTGGTGTAGAAATCCTGCGCTCCAAACCTGGATTCGTGGAACTCCAACTTCCTGCTCACAATTTCCCTGTCCGTATACTTCTTGCCCCCTATGCCAATGAACTGTTGTTAAAAACGTATTTGGGAGAAGTTGACCGGGAGAATGAATTGAGAAGGGTTCTCGAAGAAAAGTGGAAAGAGCTTGCCGATGAATACTGCAATCACCAAGGTGTCAATCTTTTTGTAGGACATTTCTTTTTTGTGAAAGAAGGTGAAAAACCAGAACCTGAGCCCGAAAGCGAAAGGCCGATCCTCCATGTGGGAGGCACCCAAGCAATCTATACTAGAAACCTTCCATCCCAAATTCAATACGCAGCCCTTGGACATCTTCACCGGTACCACACTTGTGATGAGCAGCCCTGCCCTGTGGTCTATAGTAGCTCGCCCCTAGCCTATAGTTTTAGCGAAGCCGATCAACAGAAGCAAGTAGTTATCATTGAAGCGGTGCCCGGAGAAAAAGTGGATTACCGGCCCATTCCCCTCACCAAAGGACGGCCGCTGTGCAAAAAGAAGTTTGATAACCTCTCTGAGACCTTGGATTGGTTGGAAAAGAACCCTTACTGCTTCGTAGAAGTCACCTTCGTCACGGAGGAGGCCATTGAGGCCTCCACCCGTCGTTCGATCATGAAAGCCCATGACGGGATTATCAGCCTTATCCCTCAACTGACCAAAGATGACAAAGACGGGTCGGACAACCTTTTGGCGGAAGATTTGAACCAGGATATGGTCACCCTTTTTGGCCGATATTATCAAAGTGCCAACGGCATATCCCCCAATGACGAAATCCTAACCTTGTATAAAGAAGTACTCAGCCAAAACGAAGCGAATGATTCCCATTAAATTAGAATTGCAAGGACTCTATTCCTACAAAGAAAAACAGACAGTTGACTTCTCCCAACTGACAGCTGCGGGATTGTTTGGGATTTTTGGAGCGGTGGGGAGCGGTAAATCCTCCATCCTCGAAGCCATCATGCTTTCACTCTATGGTAATACCGAGAGGCTTGCCGCCAGAGGAGAGAAAACAAGTATGGTTAATCTTCAAAGCGAGATGCTATCCATTTCTTTCGAATTCAAAGCTGGAAAGAACCATGGGGAAACCTATAAAGCCAGCTACATTTCCAAAAGGAACAAAAAGAACTTTGATGATGTAAAGCCCGCAGAACATAATTTCTACCACCTGACTCCCGAGGGTTGGACACCCATGGATCTACGGGGTGATGAGCTGGTTGGGATGAGAATGGAGCATTTCAGGCAGACAGTAATCATTCCCCAAGGCAAATTTCGTGACTTTATCGAGCAAAAGCCTATGGCCCGTGCGGAGATGATGAAGGAGCTTTTTGGCCTGCAGCGTTTTGATCTTGCCGCAAAGACCGGCCAATTGCTTAAAAAAAACAACGAGGAAAAAATCAGGATACAGACCCAGCTTCAGGCGTTGGAGAGCTTCAATATAGAAAGCCTAAAAGAAAAAGAAACGCTTTTCGATGAGTTAACATTAAAAAAATCGGAACAACAAGAGCTTCTATTCCAACAGGAAAAGACATTCAGCGCATTAAAGGCTGTTCAAGAGAAACATCGCCTAATGGTCAGCCTGCAAGACCGCGAAAAACAGCTATTGGAAGCCCAGCCTGCTATTGAGCGTAAGAAAGAGGAACTCAACCGATTCAGGAAAGCAGTGGCTTTTCTACAGCCTTTGTTGACCCAACTTAAAGAAAAGGAAATTGAAATTGAAAAATACAATGTCAGCTTTGAGGAATGCTCCCGGTGGAAGACAGATTATGAAAAAAAGGTTTCTCAACTAGAAATTGATGAGCAGAAGCTGAAAATTGATCAAACCAAAAAAGGTGAACGAGAGGCGAAAATCCGCGATCTACAACGAATTATTGCAATCAACTCACTGGAAGAAGAACTTGCTCTTAATCAAACTGCAGTAGACGAGCTCCTGCCGAAATTTGATGAAGAAAAAAACAAGCTTCACAAGCTTCAAATTTATATCACTGAACTTGAGTCCAAGGAAGAGCTCCTTCAGGTTCCTGACGCACAGGATTTGGCGGACTTAAAAAACAATGTGCGGGAATTGAGTCAGTTGGAATCGGCACAGGGTAATTTGTCAGAAGATATCCAACTGCTCACTACGCAAAAATCCAACATTGAAAACCGACTCAGCGAATTACAAAAGTTGTTGCCGGACAACACAGAAGATTTCTCTCAATGGGTCATCCACCAGAGTCTACTGTTACAGGAGCAGCAACAGCTTCGGGAAAAACTGATCCAACAACAAGGGCTGTCCACTTATGCAGAACACCTACGGGATGGTGAAAGCTGTCCCCTCTGTGGCTCGAAGGAACATCCCGAACCTCTTCCCCTTAAGTTCGACGATGGCCGTCTGGAGGAGAACTCCCGCCTTCATCAACAAATTAATGTGCAACTTGACGTGATCCGAAAACATCAAGCTGCATGGGAAAGGGAGTCCCTGCAACTGGAAAATGTTGCTGAACGTCTAAGCAGTAAGTTGTCCGAACTTTCAATACGAAACGGAGAGATAGCTGAATTACTTTTAAAATTAAAGACCCTTGGAATCGCTAACAAGGATCAGTTAATCCATCAGTTGGGGGATTTTGAGAAAATTTACAAAGAACATCAAGTCTTATTGCTGCAGCTGAAAAAAGCCAGAAGAGATTATCAAACACAAAAAGAGTTTTTCGACCAAAACGAAAAACAATTAAGGTCAGCGGAGCAAAAACTGTTGACGCTCCACACCACCTTGGCCAATCAAAAAAAGGAGATACAATTCCCTGACTTAAGCTTAAGGTATGCGGCGGTGTCCGAAGATCGGATACGGCAGGACATCGAAAAAGTGCAGAAAGCCATTGATGATCTGGAGATTAATTTGAAACGAAATCAGGACAAGCTAAAAGCGGCGCGTCAAGGTCAAACTACCAATCTTGCCAACTTGCGCCATTTTGATAACCTGCTTGCGGAAACCAAAGAGAAACAAGTGCTATTGCAAAAGGAGTTTAATCTACAGTTGATTGAAAACGGATTCTCTGACCAGGGGGAAGTGAACCAGCTGTTGGCCGGCTCGATTGATCCCAAGAAGTGGGAGGATGAAATCAAGACCCACGAAAGCCAGTTACAACTAGTCGGGGAAAGGCTCAAAGAGCTGTTCGAAAGCCGGGAGGTAAAGGAGTACAAAGAGGAAGTTTTTAAAGAATTCACGTTGCTTTTCCAATCCCAAAAAGACAATTTCGAGCAGCTAAAAACCCACTACACCTTATTGCAAAAAGAAATTGAAGAGGCAAAAGCTAAGCTTCAGCAAAAGACAGAATTTGAAAAAAAGCTGGAAAAAATCGAAAAGCGGGAAATGAACCTGAGAGAACTTGAAAGGTTATTTAAAGGGAATGGTTTTGTCAAATTCATGAGCAGCATCTACCTCAAGGAACTCTGTCATACGGCCAACCAACGTTTTATGAAACTCACCAAGAACAGCCTAAGCCTGGAAATAGATGAAGACAACAATTTCTGGGTCAAGGATTATCTTAATGGCGGGAAGAAACGGCTACTCAAATCCTTGTCCGGCGGTCAGACCTTTCAGGCATCTTTATGTCTTGCATTGGCTTTGGCAGAAAAGGTGAAATCCCTAAACCGTGCTGATCAGAGCTTCTTCTTTTTGGATGAAGGTTTTGGTGCATTGGACAAAGCTTCTTTGAGAACGGTCTTCGAGGCGTTAAAATCCCTAAGACATGAGAATCGGGTAGTCGGCATCATTTCGCATGTGGAAGAGCTTCAACAGGAAATCGACGTCTACGCCACGGTGGAACTGGACAGCGAACGGGGAAGCCAAGTGACGTATTCCTTTTAAGGCTTGAAACCTTCCAGCTCCTACGGGTTTTAAAACCAATCGGGGGTCTATACTTATAATTTTCTTCTTACTTTTGCAGCGCTTTATTTACTAAAAACAAACTATGGCAGCGAGGGGTAATTTTTCGAGCAAATTTGGATTTATAGCCGCAGCAGCGGGTTCCGCAATAGGTTTAGGAAACATTTGGCAGTTCCCGTATGTGACGGGTCAAAATGGAGGAGCGGCATTTCTTCTTATTTATATCGGCTGGATCCTCTTCCTTGGCTTGCCGATTATGATTGGAGAAATCGCTATAGGGCGTAAAACAAGATCCAATCCCTATGGCGCATACAAACAGTTGGGCGGAAAATCTTGGGCTCTTGTGGGCTTGTTCGGCATCCTTTGCGGTATTATGATTTTGTCATTCTACAACGTGGTGTCCGGATGGGCCTTTGGATATTTTGTCCAAGTGACCTTTGGGGATCTCCTACATGAACCTGATTACGGTAGCTTTTTCGGAAGTTATGTCGAGAATTTTGCTAACAATCTTATTTACAGTTTGTGTTTTATGGTCATCACCGCCTATATCGTCTATCAAGGAATCAAGAAAGGTATAGAAGGGGCTGCAAAATTGTTAATGCCTGCCTTGCTTGTTCTTCTTGTCAGCTTGGTTATTTACGGATTGACGCTTCCCAATGCAATGGAAGGCGTGACGTTCTATCTTCTTCCTGATTTCAATTTAATTACAGGTGCCAGCATCTATTCGGCACTGGGCCAAGCTTTCTTTTCTTTAAGTTTAGGTATGGGGGCCTTGATCACCTATGGTTCCTATGTAGGCAAAGACGATAACATCATCAGTTCAGCGGGCCTGGTGACCGTCACTGACACCTCTGTCGCACTATTATCAGGCTTGATGATCTTTCCCTTGGTGTTTTCTACGGGACAATCCCCCAGCGAGGGACCCGGTTTGGTATTTGTTGCCCTACCGGCAGTCTTTGAATCCATGGGACCATTTATGGGAAAATTTATTGGAGGTTCTTTTTTCCTGTTACTGTGCTTTGCCGCTTTGACTTCCACTATTTCATTGCTGGAAGTGCCAGTCTCCTACTTGGTGGATGAGAAGAAATGGTCTCGCGGAAAAGCGGTGGCCGTCATGGCTGCCATTATTTTTGCGGTTGGTGTACCAAGTATGTTGGGCTTTGGTGCCGTGGATATGTTCACCAGTTTTGCTAACTATGAAGGCGCCTCAAAATCAGTCATGGATGTTGTTCAGGATGTCTTTTACGTAGTAGGGCTTCCATTGGGAGGATTTTTGATGAGTATTTTTATTGCCACAAAATGGAAAGTCGAAAATATGTCTGAAGAAGTAAGTAAGGGAAATCCAAACTATAAGGGCTCCTTCTTAGAAAAATTCATTACCATAATGATTAGCTATATCTGTCCGTTGGTACTTGGTGTCATGTTTATCCTGACCATGCTCCAAAAGTTTTTTGGAGTGGCTGTATTTTAGAAGTACCGCCACTCCAATACAATGCGGTCTTGGATTCCCGACAAAAAGCTTCTCCCATACTAAACGTTATCCGACAAGCCTCAGCAAAAGTCCCCCTATATCGTCCATTGATCATGCACAATGCCGACCAGATACAGTTGTTCTTCGTCAGCTTTGAAAACCAACCGTAAGCTCCGCCAGTCCATTCCCCCGTATTTTTCTTCAAAACCCGAAAAATAGCTTTCTGTAAAATCCGCTCCAGGATACACCTGATCAATATTGATGAGGGAATTACCGGTTCCCAGGATTTCATTTACCGAGAATTCCTCTGCATTTAAAAAGTCTACCTCATAGACAAATTTATCGAAGTACCCGTCCACCGACATATATATGTCTGTGCCCGTGCCATCATACATCCCCCATAAAAGAGAATCCCCCTCTTCCAACTGCTTTATGAATTCTTCCCGAGAAAAATGAACGTGGTGAACGGTGTCGATATACCCATATGGAGAAAAACGCACCCCCATCTCCGGATGGAAATACTCCGCTAATCCTTGGAGATCTTCTTCCTTGATGACTTCTAAAATCTCCGTGGTCATGGATAAAAGCAAAGTGTCTTTCACGACCTTTTCCGAATACCGCTGAATCTCAGAGCCGTCTGGACTTGGCGCTTGGCCATTGGTAGTTGCATCAGAATCATTGCGGCTGTTGCATCCGATCGATAACATGATCAGTAACAAAAATGACAGGTATCTTCTTTTTTTCATATCTTCACTTGGACCGGATAAAGGGGACAAACCTTACCGGCAGTACATTTTTAGTCGTTATTTCATTATTCCTTTTCTCCACCAACACAAGTTCATGCGCTGTGCCTCCACCATCAATGGGAATAATCATCCTCCCCCCATTATTAAGCTGTCGGATAAGGGAAGGGGGGACGTGGTCGGCCGCGGCGGTAACTACTATAGCATCGAACGGAGCATGTTCCTCCCAGCCGTTATATCCGTCCGCTACTCTCACATGGATATTTTCATAACCCAGCTCCTTAAGGTCTTTTTCTGCCTGTAGCCCCAGTTCGGGAATGATTTCCAACGTATAGACTTGATCTACTATTTCCGCCAGCACAGCCGCTTGATATCCGGATCCTGTACCGATCTCTAATACCTTCATATTCTTCTCCGGCTTGATCAGCGAAGTCATGTAAGCTACAATATAGGGTTGAGAAATCGTCTGTCCTTGCCCAATGGGCAGGGGAGAATCCTGATAGGCCGCAGATGACTGATGCTCAGGAACAAGTGTGTGTCTCAGAACTGTTCTCATGGCCTGCAGGACCTTCTGATCTTCAATCCCGCGCGCCTCTATCTGATCCCGCACCATACGATTTCGTTCAGCCTGCCGATCATCGGATTGAACCACCAACAACCAGCCAAGTAAAAGTAGGCACTTTGTCATAATCACCAACATTTAACACTAGAACCACACCGAAACGATCTCTAATTTATCCTTTCTTCCCCCAAAGTACTGGAATCGAAAATGTCTGTTGCTATCTTCATTTCCCGCCAACATCAGAATAAACGAATTTTGTATCGATTAGCTATGGAATTCGCCTAAATTTAAGTCTTGGTTTATGAAGTGTATCTTGAAGTATTTTGGCTTTCTTTTTCGGGTCGTCTTTATTGGAATATTGTTTGGCTGCAAAAATCCCGCCTCAAACTCCGCTATGTCTATAAATGATGAGCCGACCCCCCCCGACACGCTCCTGCTCTCAGGTAAACGCCTAGTACTGAAATGGGGCGCAAAAGACCTGCCACAGCGGATTTATCCATTAAATGAGGCGGGACTGAAAGATGGATTAGCTTTTAAATATGGAGAACAAGGGGCTATTTCTGCCATCGCCAAATGGAAAAATGGGATACAAAATGGAAACACCTTTTTATTTGAAGTTGGAAAACTCAAAACGCACCAAGTGTTTGACGCAGGAAAACTACTTTATGAAGGGGACTACGTAGATCAACTTAAAACAGAGAATAAACTTTACCCCTGGGTGATCGAAGAGTTCTTTTTTGAAGATAAATATTACGCGAAAATCCGATTCCTCTTATCTTTCCAAGGCACTATAAAAATAGAGGTAAAACGCTATCAAGCCGTAATCACCTCCCTGCCTGATCAAACCTTTCAACTGGTGATCAATGATGCCCTAGACCTAAACGGATTTGATCTTCTTTTAACGTATCATGCTACAGCCCAAGACACCTTGCTAGATGCGGAATATACACACAAGCATCTTGTTTATGGGGATAAATAGAGCTGAAAATTTCTTTCCAGCCCTTATCCTATATATCAATTTACTAATTCAATTACGGGTTTAATCTCCCCAAAATTTCTTTTGCTTCGTGCCATTTTAACCTTGGGCCGAATTGGCTCACTACCTTGGATGAAGCCATACTGGCCAACTTGCCGCTGGATGCATAGGAGTGGCCATTTGTGATACCATAAATAAAGGCTCCCGCAAACATATCCCCTGCCCCGTTGCTGTCGATGGAAACCGTTGGATAAGGCTCTATATCAATAAAGGTATCGCCATCAAAAATCATGGCCCCGTTCTTACCCATCGTAATGACAAACCGTTTTGCAACCTTCTTTAATTCCTCCCTCGCTTCAAGTAAATCTTCTCTACCTGTAAAAAGTCTTGCTTCCTCCTCATTGGCAAAGAGCAGATCCACGCCCTCCCCGATCACCTCGTCAAAACCTTCCTTAAAATATTTGACCATAGCCGGATCTGAAAATGTCAGGGCCGTCTTTGTTCCCACTTCCTCTGCTACCTTTTTAGCATGCTTCATGGCTTCGCGGGCATTGGGAGAAGTAATTAGATAACCTTCTATGTAGAGGTATTCCGACTCTTTTATGGCAGACTCATTGACTTCATTTACAGAAAAATCCTGCGTAATCCCCAAGAAAGTATTCATGGTGCGCTCTGCGTCTTCAGTAACCATTACCAGACACTTTCCGGTAATTCCCTGCTCTAGATTATTGTGGTCAAGGTTATTGTCTACGCCTGCCTCTTTCATATCATTTGTGAAAAAATGGCCTAACTCATCATCCGCCACTTTGCAACTGTAATAGGACCTTCCCCCGAATTGACTCACTGCGATCACGGTATTGGCCGCTGAACCTCCACACTGCTTCTTGGCATGTTCAGTATCAATCACCTTCATCAGGTGATTTTGACGGTCCTCATCGACCAACGTCATCACACCTTTTTCGATCTTGTTGAGTTCAAAAAATTCATCTTTTACCTGAAATTCAATATCTACAAGGGCATTTCCTATGCCTACTACATCGTATTTTTTATTCATTTTTTTTTAGTTGAAATTTTAAAAACCAAGGTCCACAGGTGGAGCACTGGGTAAAGAGTAGTTGGTATTAAGTATTGAGAAGTCCACTGTTCAAACAATCCATCTATCACAACCGGATTGTCATCCCCATCTTAAGTTTTCTATCTTACTTCTTACGTCTATGAAAGATAATTCGGACCGTACTTGCTTTTCAGCCGCGATTTTTTTCTCCACCCATTAAACCAAGCAATACCTAACACAATAGCTATAATCAGCAAACCCAAGGATTCACGTGATTCTTCCATGGATACGGTTTTCATCGTTAAGTCTTGTTGCTGCCATTCTTGGGCGATCCACTCGCTCACAGAAGGTGGGAAATAATAAAGGCTCCCCGCAAAGCAAAGTATGGTAACAATAGCCAGAGGAATTTTCGGAAAGCGTCCCAGTGCCACATAACCTGACAGGAATGCGGCAATCAGGTAAATACTCACCCATACCAAGGGGTCGGGATCATTGATCTGAACAAGAGCTCCTACCACAAAAAGAAGACTCCAAATTCCGAAAAATATACTTGATCCTTTGTTCATCTTTAATACTAAGCTGTAAAGAACCATAAAACCTGCTAAGCAGGTTTCTGATCCTGAAATACATGATTTAGAATAAATTCATAAATATCCGTAGGCTCTACTACCGGCCCCTTAGCCAAGGTAGCATTTCCGGTCACCAATATAGGATGATCCAAGGAATTCTCTCCTATTCGCCCGTGTGAACCTTTCACTAAAGTAGCATCTAAGGGTATAATATCCATCATGGTCCTGAAACCAAGCTTCTTTTTCAACAATTTCATCCCCAACTTTGCCTTTAGAAACTTTATTTCCGGATTGGCAAAACCTTCCACTGGATCATATCCGGGCTTGGCATGGATAGCTACTGTTCTTGCATAATCCGGCGCCTTGGCATCATCCAACCAATAGTAGTAGGTGAACCAAGAGTCCTTGTCCGCCACCGCTACCAGTTCACCGGCACGCTCATGGTTGAGGTGATAAGCTTTTTTGCCTTCCTCATCCAAAACCTTCTCTATTCCCGGAGTGGCCTCAAGCAGCTTTTTTACTTCCGGAATGTCCTTTTGGGCATTGACGTAAACATGGGCTATCTGATGGTCAGCTACTGCAAAAGCCTTGCAGGTACCGGCATCAAGCGTTTCCAAGCCCAATTCGTCCTTTACCACAATATATCCTTTTTCCCGTAGAACCCGATTGATATGGATGGGGTTATTGACAGTCGTGATCCCGTATTCAGACAGCAATATGACTTCTGCCCCCTGCCCTTCATAGTACGTAATCAAATCCTTACAAACATCGTCGATTTCATTCAGCTCCGCGGCGATCTTTGAAAAATCAATGCCTACGCGCTGAAGCTTGTAATCCAAATGCGGCAGATAGATAAGCGTCAGGGTTGGATCAGTCCATTGATCCACCTTCTTAGAGGCCTCGGCAATCCATCGGGTAGATTCAATATTTGCATTGGGACCCCAGAAGGAAAATAGAGGAAATTGGCCGAGCTCCTTTTGCAACCGGTCCCGAAAATCCATCGGATGACTATGGATATCGGGTAATTTTCGGCCGTCAGATGGATATAATGGACGTGGTGTCACAGAATAATCTGCAGTAGAATACATGTTGAACCACCAGAACATATTAGAAACGGTAAAATTAGGATCGCGTCTTTTGGCTTCGTCCCATACCTTTGGTGCTTGCACCAGCTTATTGGATTGATGCCAGTTCCGAATCTCGCAGGTATCTCTATAGTACCAACCATTGGCCACAATACCATTTTCGTTGGGATGTTTACCTGTCAAGTACACCGTTTGGGCAGAGCAGGTCACGGCGGGAAGCACGGGCTTTATGGTAGCCCGGCTCCGCTTGTCAACCCAAGCTTTCAAAAAAGGCGTATGCTCCCCAATCACCCGACCCGATAAGGCCACCACATCCAGTACAACTGTTTTTTTCATTATTTCATTTTTTCTTTCACCCACTGAAGCTCCCTGATGATGGAATGAGTGAGATCTAAGTTAACATCCTCCGGCAGAACTTCCCAAGTATAGGTTTCAACCTCTAAATGATGGGCAACATGCTGGCTTTGGATGATCGATAATACCTCCAAAATATCTTCCTGAGTAGAAGAAAGATGGCTATATCGGTCCAAGAACACCGGCACGTGAAAGTGTATCCTCCATTCCTCGGCGTTGGTGCTACGGAGAGTTTCTAAGGCTTGGGGAAGATCATTGAATGCCTGCAACTGCCCATTTTCTTCCCTAGCGACCACTTGATGAAGATACGTTGATTCTGCAAAAGGAAGCAACAAGCTCTCTATGCGGCGCCTTTCCTCCTCTTCCTTGGGTAATTCCACTTTAAGGGCAGCGCTGATCTGGATCTTACCGATCTTTATTCCCTGAGCATGAAAAGCAGCAAATACTTCTTCAGGCTTCTCGTATACCACGGCAAAATGACAAACGTCATAACAAATGCGAACATGTTCTTTTAAAGCTGAGGCTGCCTCTTCTTCTGATAAACCAAATTGTTTGACGAAAATCCCCTTCCCGAGGGGAAGCAGCCAATGACTATAGAAATCAAGAACGTCTTGCGTGTTTTCCAACAGCCCATCCGGCTCGGGTTCTATATCCAAGTGAAGTAATTGCCCTTCCTGCTGTTTGATCTGGTAAAGTTTTACCGCCACTTCCACCATGTGAAGCGTAGCAACTTTTCTGGCTTCATTAAGTTTGTCTGTCCCTTCATGCCAGAATTTATAGGAAAGGGGAGAGGTAGAAATGCCTCCATCCATGCCTTCGGGAAGCAAGGCTTTCAGAATATCAAAAAGGCGTAGCGTGTAATCCCGCCTCTCCGTGGTCGTCCAATCTGGATGATGCACCTGATCCTTGACCACTTGCCGATGAAATCCGCCATAGGGAAAGCCATTGAAGGTAAACGTGTAAGCTTGGTTGGCGTTCATCCAAGCTTTAAATTCGCTTATTTGCTCTTCCTTCACCAACTCCAGGCTTGCCTCGTTGGAAAGACGTAAGCCTATGCCCAGTGGCCCATCTGGCGATAACCGCTGCTTAATCTTGGGAATATGGAATCGAAGATTCTCGAAGGTATCTTCCCAGCTCTCGCCGGGGTGTATATTCGTGCAATAGGTGAGATGAAGTCCGTCAATGATCATTATACGGTGATATTTTCTTCCATAAAAGATTTCAATTTGTCCACCGACTGATGAATCAGATCTCCGTCCATCTCATGTACCTCTATCCCTTTTCCTATACCTTCCAACAGCATGATGGTCAGCTCGCCGCCAAGATGCTCCCTGAATTCTTCCAAACCTTTCAACAAGGCTTCCCCTGACAGTTCGGAGACGTATAAGTCAAATCCAAGTGATTTAATCACCTGGATAATCCGTTTAAGATCAGATTCAGACAGCATCCCTTTCAACCAAGAGTAAGTTGAATCCAATGCAATTCCAATAGCAACGGCCTCCCCGTGGCGGATACTGAAATTGGTAAGATGTTCCAGTTTGTGAGCTGCCCAATGACCGAAATCCAGTGGTCTTGAGGAACCAAACTCAAAGGGGTCTTTTCCTGCAATATGGTCAAGATGAAGGGCTGCACAACGGTAGATCAATTCTTCCATAGGAACCATTTCCCTAGCATTAAAGGACTCAACATGGCTTTCCATCCAATAGAAAAATTCCGGGTCTTTGATCAGCGCTACCTTGATGGCCTCCGAAATACCCGAACGCCAATCCCTCTCGCCAAGTGTCTTTAGAAATCCCGAATCGTTAATCACGGCATAAGGCGGCGTAAACGTACCCATGTAGTTCTTTTTCCCAAAGACGTTAATGCTGTTCTTCACTCCAATTGCCGCATCATTTTGCGCAAGTACGGTAGTGGGAATCCTGATAAGGCGTATTCCCCTATGGGAAATAGCGGCAGCAAAACCTGCCATGTCGATCACTGCTCCGCCACCTATGACAATAATATATGAATGTCGGTCTATACCATAGACATTGGTCGCATCCAAAATGTTGCGGAAGTGTTCTTGTTCATTTTTGGCCCGTTCACCACCAGGAACAATAAGAGGATCGGCACATAGCACAAAATCCTCCTTGAAAATCCCGCTATAGGATTTGATCTGTGCAAGTAAGTCTGGATGCGCCTCTGCGACTCCCTGATCTATTACAAAGAAAGCTTTCGCCTTTTTGCCATTGTTCAGCAACTTAGCCAGAGTATTGTTACTCGCGTCGAATATATTTTCTGTAAAACAAACCTGATACCTAAAAGGCACGGCAAAGGCCTGCTCAATTGTTCTTTCCATTATTTTTATTCTATATAATTAAATAACTCTATATGAAGAATAGAGTTCCTTAAGCATGTGATTTCTTTAGGATTAGGTCACTGCGAACTTGCGGGCGATCCAGAGCGACAGAGGAAGCAATAATACGACTAATACCCCAAATTGCCATCCGGCGAACATTGCGGATAGTGCGGAATTAACTACGATCTGGGAGATAACACCTGCCTTTACAGACTTTCCGATCAACTGTGGCTTAGGGGTCTTAAGCGCCTGCAGCAAGGGTGGAAAGATCATATAACATAGAAGGACCAGAAAAGGAAGCACCTGCCAAAACGGTACCGGCGTAGTAAAAGACAATGCAACCAACACCAAAACAATGAGCGCATACATTGCCAGCCCACCTTGGAGCGCAGACTTATTGCCCCCATGAACCTCTCCCCTACTGATCATCGTAATAGCAGCGATATAAACCAGGGGTATCAATCCAAGGTACCAATTCATTGCGACCATGCCCGGAATGATGCTGATTCCGAGCAATAAATTACCCGTCCGGCAAAGGCCCATATTAATGGGCCCAAAGATCAATTGATGCTTGCCCCAGGCGTCGTACAATACGCAGAGAAAAGCCACCACAATGGCAATCATCCCGCTCAAAAGTGAAACCTGCCAAGCAGCCACTACTCCCATCAAGAGGAGCAACGAAGCCATAACGGCAGCATTTATAAGCGGGACTATTCCGCTGGGAATAGGCCTTTCCGGCCTTTCTACGCGATCCAATTCGGCATCGAAGACATCATTAAAGGCCACGCCTCCGCCATATAAACCGATGGTGGAAAGACATAGCCACAGCCAAGAGCTAAATTCTACGCTTCTATCAGAAACGGTTTCAGGAGAGAACAAAACCAAGGCCGCGCCCGATACTGCGATCCCCGCCAATATATCTGCTATGGCGGTTACAACGTTCGCAGGACGGGTCAGGCGCAAATAGGCCATTAACTTCTTCATAGCCTGCTCCCTTTACTTTCCAGATCTCTTTCTTTCACTTAATTTTCAACAAATTCTGAAGAGCCCTCTATCCTTGGAGTTTGGCCGCCGCGAAGCACGGAATTTCCCCCAAGTTTTTTGGTCTGATCTATGGGTTCTGCTTCAAGCCAATCCCTTTCATCCATTTGACCGCTTTGACCGTACGCAGCAAGGGCATTTTGATAACAGGTCAACCTTATATGCTCTTCAGGAATGCCTCTCTCACGCATCAACGCGGCAGTTTTGGGAACGGCCAAAGGATCACTGATTCCCCAGTCCGCGGCACTGTCTACTATAATGCGCTCTGGACCGTACTGCTTTAAAACCTCTACCATACGCTCGCTGCCCATTTTGGTGTGCGGGTAAATGGTAAAT
>DATGMS010000275.1:0-6219 GCA_035307285.1 Cyclobacteriaceae bacterium | reverse complement strand
ATTTCCTGCTCGGAAGGATTGGTATTTTCATCCACCAAAGCCACCGCCGTGATAACCATCCCTGGGGCGCAATATCCACATTGAAATGCATCGGCGTCCAAAAATGCCTGTTGCACTTTATGGAGTTTCCCGTTTTGCTCCAAACCCTCCACGGTGGTGATTTGCTTATCCTGAACACTGGTAATGGGGGTGATGCAGGAGGGTACGGGAGATCCGTTCACTAAGACCTTGCAGGCCCCACAAGCCCCTTCTCCACAACCATATTTGGCACCGGTAAGATCCAGTTGCTCCCTTAACACTTCCAACAAACTGGGATTGCCGGTAACTTCGACAATATGTTCGTTTCCATTTATAGTGACTTTCATAAGCTGCTACAGGAATGATTGGATAATCAAGGTAGGGAATAATTTTTTTTCATACAAAATACAGAAGGTCTAACCTTCTTACCGTGAAAGCATAAATACATATCTGCTCCTAATGAAGGGAGTATGAATAGCAATGGATGCGGACCGGCAAAACCAGGGCACTCCCATCACCTTCACCGGGACAATTTGTCTCTCAAGGCACTGCCAAAGCTATTTTAGTAGGCACTGGCCTTATCCAAAGCTTCGACCTGTGCAGAACTCAACTGTAGCGAGGCTGCCGCCATTAGATCTCTCAGTTGGTCGTCGCTGGTTGCACTTGCTATCGGAGCGGTAATGTAGGGCTTATGCAGCAGCCATGCAATGGCAACCCGGGCCATGGGAACGTTGTTTTGCCTAGCGGCCAAGTCTAAGGCCTTTAAAATCCGGAAGCCCCTCTCATTCATGTATTTCTTTACATCCTTGCCACGCTTGCCCACCTTCAAATCTTCGGGATCCTGGTATTTACCGCTAAGAAATCCACTGGCTAGGGAATAGTAGCTAAGTACCGCCAGTCCTTCCTCTTCAATCAATGGCTGGTAATCCTTTTCAAATCGCTCTCTATCATAGAGATTATATAGCGGCTGCAGGGTTTGGTAGCGGGATAAATTATTTTCACCGGCAAATTGGTTGGATTGGGAGATTCTTTCCGCACTCAAGTTTGAAGCGCCTATCAGCCTCACCTTTCCCTCCTTGATAAGTTGATCGAAGGCTGTCATGGTTTCTTCCACAGGTGTATTTGGATCGTCATAGTGGGACTGGTACAGATCTATATAATCCGTCCGCAGCCTCCACAATGATGATTCAACGGCTTTTTTTATATAATTGGCACTCAGCCCTTTTTGGCGTTCGTCCATTTCCCCACCTAATTTAGTAGCAATGACCACATCCTCCCGCTTGCCTCTGTTTTGGAGCCATTTCCCGATGATGGTTTCGGATTCTCCACCGCTATTGCCCTGCGCCCATTTAGAATAGGTGTCTGCAGTATCGATAAAATTAAACCCTCCATCCAGAAAAGCATCCAACATCCGGAATGACCCTTTTTCCTTTAATGTCCATCCAAAGACGTTCCCCCCAAAGGCAATGGGTGAAACCATTATATCTGAATTTCCTAGTTTTTTATATTGCATGCTGTTTAGTTATTTGTAATTGGTTGTTAAGTTGGAAGACCGGACACGGAAGAGTTCTCGGCCATTTCACATCAGACATTCTTAATACTAACGTCTTGATACTTGATACTGGTGTGGTGATACTTTCTACTCAATAAGGATTCCGAAATTGCGTAAGATCATAGATGTCCTTAATTTCCTTCAGAATTCCTTCGAAATCAATCTCAAGATCAATGATTTTTCCTGAGTGGATATCAAATACCCATCCATGTACTTCCGGATAGCCTTTGTCCCGGTTTTGAATCTGGAGTGCGGCGGTTTTAATCACATTGACGCACTGTTCTATCACGTTCAACTCCACCAAACGGTTATATCTCTGAGATTCATCGGCAATGGCGTTCAGTTCGTCTTTATGGTAGCGGTACACGTCACGGATGTTTCTCAACCAAGGGTTAAGCAATCCCAAATCCCTGGGCTGCATCGCTGCCTTTACACCGCCGCAGTTATAATGCCCGCACACGATAATATGCTTGACATCCAAATGTTGGATCGCATAGTTGATCACGGACATCACATTGAGGTCGGTATTGTTGATCAGGTTGGCAATATTTCGGTGTACGAAAACGTCCCCTGGGCCCAGGCCCATTAATTCCTCCGCAGTCACCCTGCTGTCACTGCAGCCTATATATAAGTATTCAGGAGTTTGGTCTTTTGCCAATTGCTGAAAGAAATCCTTATTGCTCCCGGTTTTCTCTTTAATCCATCTTTCGTTGTTCTCGAACAGTTCTTGGTAACTAGGCATAATGGTTAGGTATTAATGTGGCGTATGGATTATCTAAATTATGATGAATAGCTGAAGGAAAATCAACCGAGACCTGCCTCTTAAAACAAGGTCACTACAATTTTGCCGCGGGTTTTGCTCGTCTCCATTTGTTGATGGGCTTCCGGCATTTGTTCAAAAGGAAACTGTTGGGAAATGTGAGGCTTAATAAAACCTCCCTCCAGAAGATCAGCCAACTGTTGCATGTCCGAACCGCTTGACTGTACCAGATAATTTTTTGCCTCGATGCCTTTCTCTGTTATAAGCGGCGATAAATGATCCTTCACTCCCCCCACAATTGAAATCAGGGTGCCTCCCTTCTTCAGAACCTTCAAGGATTTCTCAGTAGTCGCACCCCCAATGGGATCCAATACCACATCCATTCGACCTACTCCATCTTCCAAGTCCCCCTCCTTGTAATCGATGAAGTGATCAACGCCCAATTGCTCTAGAAAAACCTTGTTGGAGGCCGAAGCAGTGCCGGTTACTTCAGCACCGAAATACTTGGCAATCTGCACCGCAAAGTGCCCCACGCCACCGGCGGCGGCATGAATAAGAACCCTCTGTCCTTTCTGGATCTTTGCCTCGTTCACCAAAACCTGCCAAGCAGTCAACGCGGCTAATGTCGTGGCCGCCCCCTCTTCATGAGAAATATTTTTAGGCTTTGGCGCAAGATGCGCCTCCGGTGCGGCTACGTATTCCGCGTAGGCTTTCCCATGTCCTGGGAAATTCACCATCCCAAATACTTCGTCACCCATACTGAAGGTAGAAACAGCTTCTCCTACTGCTTCTATCACCCCCGAAACATCCCATCCCAAAATCACTGGGCTAGAAGATTTTAGGGATTCCATTAGCGCTCCTCCTTTCCGTGTTTTAAAATCTACCGGATTAATGGACAATGCATGGACCTTAACCAATACTTCGTGTGGCTGCAGTACGGGCAGGGGTAATTCCTCCATGGAAAAATTTTCAGTACCTCCTGATGCCGTAAGAATGATTGCTTTCATGGTTGCATATTTAGGTTTGAGCAGGCGACAATGGCATTACCTGTTCCTAAATATAGCCACAACTGCCAAACATCCGAAAAATTTCACGAAATGGGCGTCAATATTTTGAACCTAATGTTTATAAATTCCAGAAAGGCAGCAAAATAAAAATTGGTTCTAGGATATCACTTCCACAAATCCCAAACCCATGGAATGTTGTAAGCCAAAACCTTCATAAAAGCCAAGCTCATGGAGAATCGGAGAAGCCTTCATCTGAAAATCAAACTGATATCCGATTGCGTCTACCTGATTGTCATCTGAAGTTCTCACCTTAAATCCCTGCTTCTGCGGCTCGGTCAACAGCTGAAACTGGAATTCAGGGCAA
Source organism: Cyclobacteriaceae bacterium (assembly GCA_035307285.1). Lineage (GTDB taxonomy): Bacteria > Bacteroidota > Bacteroidia > Cytophagales > Cyclobacteriaceae > DATGMS01. Next base: position 2,518 of record DATGMS010000275.1, on the reverse strand, counting down.
TATTGATCCAAATCCTCGAGTGCTGGAATCTCAGGATGGGACCGCAACACCTTTTTGATCAAGTTGACTTTAAATGATTTTGAAAAAGTATGGTCTGTCGGAGATAAATAATTTGAGCTTCCACAATCGTCATTGCCTAGCAGTACTAGCGGACATAAGCACCGGTACGACATTATGTCTTGAAATTCTATGGCCTCTGTGCTCTTCACCTGACTGATATGATAGCCGCAGTCCCCTAATTCAATATTTTGGTACAACAGTAAATCCTTGATCATATTTTCCTCCAGGGGATCAATCAGAAATCTTACTTCCAAACTTACCTGTTCGCTATTGTGCTCTATCAGGCCACTCTCTTGATGGACAATAAAATCATCAAACTCCAAATCCCCAAAGGTGAATGTCCTCAACTCGTCCATCCGACGAACCATATTTTTGTCCGCTGATGGACTGCAACCTTTGTTCAATAATCGGACGATCGCTTTGGAGATCTCATACCTGTAATTCAACGGCAAAAAATTTCGTTCTTCTACTTTTGTGAGCTTTAATTTAAACTGCATTTTCTATCTTAAAAATTTCCGTTAACAATGAACCCTGCTGATTTTCTACTTCCCTCCAATAATTTGCTAAGATCCCCACGTTAAAATGTGAAAACAATACCGGAAACAGGGTATTTTTACAGCTCTCTCATTTGTCAACCGAGGGATCTTCTCTAATATTGTTATATTTGGTCAGAACACCTTTACCCCCAGCCCTATGCAAATGCTAGAAAAACTTGGCGTCTACGAAAACCTCCTTAGCCGGGAAGAAAAAGATTTTTTGGATCAAAATGGCTATCTCAATCTAGGAAAGATCCTTACCGATGCCCAGTTATTTTCCATTAGGAAGAAAATTGACGAACTGCTGGACAGGGAAGGGGAAAATGCGGGAAGCGAGCTACTGGATTCCCCTTATATAAGGCATCCCAAAGAAAGTGGAGCGGACCGTCTGGCCGACTTGGTCAATAAGGGCGAGGAATTTGACATCTTTTATACCCAACCTAAAGTGTTAGCCGCCATTTCCCATGTATTGGGTAAAAACATCAAGCTATCTTCTCTCAACTACCGATCGGCAAAACCAGGTGCTGGCTTGCAAAAGCTCCATGTAGATTGGCATGAAGCAGTGGCGCCACAGGACTATAAGGTCTGTAATTCGATTTGGCTGTTGGATGATTTCTCTAAGGAAAATGGTGCCACGAGGGTGGTGCCGCAAACCCACTTGAAGTCCCAACTCCCGCAGGACGCCATGCAGGATCCCATGGATTCGCATGTTGATGAAGTGATCATTGAAGCTCCCGCAGGGTCGGTTGTGATTTTCAATTCACACACCTGGCATGGAGGCACCACTAACTCCACCGCCCAACCCAGAAGATCCATCCACAGTTATTTTTGCCGCAAGGACCAACCCCAACAGGTTGACCAGCAAAGATATGTCAAGCAAGAAACATTGGATAGACTAGGGGAAGGTGCAGCCGAAATATTAGGTTTAGATATATAAGACAAAGGCTCTTCAAAGTTGTCTACTATGGTCATTCACCCACTGAACACCATCGTATGACCATCTACTTTCCTCAAACAGCACCCAAAAAGCGCATAAATCCTCCGCTAAAATAATATTGCCGTTGTTGGGGCCGATTTCCCACAAAAATCCTATACTTTGGTATCGAAACATTGCCAGTGAAGTTGTTTTTCAAACATTCAATCCAATCCGTTAACCAAGCAAACCTCGACCGATGCAATCTTCTCACAAGATCCTTTTATATTCCTGCATTTCATTAGTTCTTTTTTCCTGCAGTGAACAAAAATCCCCATTTGAAGTTTCCCCCGCCGACCGGCTGGACCCCAAGAGAACGGAAGCCCCCTACCCCCTAGTCCAAATACCCGAAGAAGCCGATATGGAATCTCCCAGGTGGAAAGGGATCAGCTTGGCGCCAGCACCTCCGGTAGTTCCCCAGTCTGCATTGGAACAATTAAGCACTTTTGTCTTAAAGCCAGGCTACAAGATTGAACCTATATTGACAGAACCACAGATTAAAGAGCCTGCAGCCATTCAATTTGACGGAAATGGAAGAATGTATGTTCTGGAACTGAGGAGTTATATGCAGGACTTAGAAGCCACCGGGGAGCTGCTTCCCACCAGCCGGATCTCCCGATGGGAGGACTTGGACAACGATGGCGTCTATGAGACAGGCGTAGTCTTTCTGGACAGTTTGGTTTTTCCGCGATTTGTAGTGCCGTTTGGGCCCAATACCATCTTGAGCATGGAATCCAATGAGGACCATGTGTATAAATATACCGATACCGATGGAGACGGAAAGTCGGACAAAAAAGAACTCTTCGCCTCCGGCCTCGGCCGATCAGGAAATGTCGAACATCAAACAAGCTTCCTGACTTGGGCCATGGACAACTGGATGTACAGCACCTACAATTCCCAACGGATCCGCTGGACGCCGGATGGAGTGATTCAGGAGCCGACCGGCAAC
>DATGMS010000274.1:0-8442 GCA_035307285.1 Cyclobacteriaceae bacterium | reverse complement strand
ATAATTGCGGTTTTCATCCCCAATTGGCCTGCTCTAATAGCCGCCACATATCCTCCGGGTCCAGATCCGATGATGACAAGGTCGTACTTCATATTTTTCCTTTGTACCAGGTACAATGTACTAAGTACAAAGTACTCCGATGATTATATAGTTCTAGTTTTAGACTTATTTAAGCTTACTTAGTACTCCGCAGCCTATACTCCCAACAGCAATCGCGCTGGATCTTCCAACAACTGCTTAACCCTCACCAAGAAGCTTACGGACTCTCTTCCGTCTATGATTCTATGGTCGTAGGAAAGTGCCAAGTACATCATTGGCCGGATCACCACCTGTCCATTTTCCGCAATAGGTCTTTCTATGATATTGTGCATCCCTAAAATCGCCGCCTGTGGAGCGTTAATAATTGGAGTCGACATCATTGACCCGAATATTCCTCCATTCGTAAGGGTAAAAGTCCCTCCAGTCATCTCTTCAATCGTGAGTTTACCGTCACGTGCTTTGACAGCAAGCCGGACCACTTCTTTTTCAATTTGGTCAAAACTTAAGCTTTCAGCATTTCGGATAACGGGAACAACCAAACCTTTTGGCGAGGATACCGCTATGGAAATATCACAAAAATCGTTGTAAACAATATCATTCCCGTCTAATTGAGCGTTGACGGCAGGCCATTCTTCCAAAGCCATACAGGCTGCTTTGGCAAAGAACGACATAAAGCCCAGGTTGGTATTGTGCTTTTCCTTAAAAGCATCCTTGTACTTTTTACGGAGATCCATAATTGGCTGCATATTGACTTCATTAAAAGTAGTCAACATTGCCGTTTCATTTTTCACACTGACCAAGCGTCTGGAAATAGTTCTTCGAAGAGAAGTCATTTTCTCTCTTCTTGTTCCCCTTGATCCGGCAACTTTGGGCGCTTCCGCTTCTTTTGTCTTAGCTGCCTCATTTTGGGCAGGTGTGGCAGCGGCAGGTGTGACCTCTTTTTCTATTTTTTTGGCAGTCTCTGCATCTTCTTTCGTGATCCTTCCATCTTTACCTGTTCCTTTTATCGTAGCCGGATCAATCCCTTTTTCTGCCAGTATTTTGGCAGCGGCCGGAGAAGCATGACCGGTGGCATAACTGCCTTTATCTGAAGATGTTGAAGTTTCAGCCGAGGCTTGCTTATCGGAGCTCGCGGATGCGCTTCCTCCTTCACCAACTTCAATCCTGCATATAAGCCCGCCGATTTCAATAGTATCACCTTCTTTGGCTACATGTCGCAATATTCCATTGGCCTCTGCAGGCAGTTCAAAAGTGGCTTTATCAGAGTCTACTTCTGCTATGATCTCATCGAGTTTTACAAAGTCCCCATCTTCTTTAAGCCAAGTTGCTAAAGTAACTTCGGTAATTGATTCTCCCACTGTTGGAACGATCATTTCTTTGATCTCCCCGGAAGTGGTGGGCTCGGAAGGAGTGGATTGGGGCTCCGGTGATTTTGTAACATTTTCCGTTGCAGGTTTTTCAGCCGAAATTTCTCCTGGAACTCCTTCAGGATCGATGGTGCAGATTACAGCACCTATCTCTAAACTATCTCCTTCTTTGGCATTGGTTTTCAATACTCCTGCGGCCTCCGCTGTTAGTTCAAATGTCGCTTTATCTGATTCCAGTTCGCAGATAACTTCGTCCATCTCTACATAATCGCCATCGTTTTTAAACCATTGGCCGATAGTGACTTCTGTAATGGATTCTCCTACCGTAGGGACTTTGATTTCTATGCTCATATTTTAACGTTTTACCCCCAGAACATGCCTAAGGTTAATTTCACAGTGTTTAAAATTATAAAATTAAACCCATTTTATACCTATACAGGTAGCTTTTGGGGGTATTTATTTGATTCGTAATGCCTTGTTAACAATTCCTTTTTGTTCTTCTATATGAACTTTCATATAACCCGTTGCAGGAGAAGCGCTATGTTTTCTGGCAATCACGTCCATTTTCAAGTACTTGTACAGCATGCGGACGATATAAGTCCAATAACCCATATTTTCGGGCTCCTCTTGGACCCAAATAATCTCCGCATTCTCATAAGCTTTCAAAGCCTCAAGAATCTTGTTTTTGGGAAGCGGATGAAGTTGCTCTACCCTGAATATGGCTACGTCTTCAATTTTTTCTTTTTCCCTAGCCTCGGCCAGATCATAATAGATTTTACCGGAACAAAGCAAAACCCGGGTTACTTTCTTAGGATCCACTTCTTCGTCCAAGATTAGTTCCCTAAATCTTCCCTGGGTGAATTCTTCAATGGGAGACACGACTTTTGGATGCCTCAGTAAGGACTTGGGCGACATGACTACACAGGGCTTTCTAAATTCCCAGGTCAACTGTCTCCTCAATAAGTGAAAGAAGTTGGAGGGTTCGGTAATATTTGCAACTACCATGTTGTATTCTGCAGACAATTGCAAAAACCTCTCAGGTCTCGCATTGGAGTGTTCCGGCCCTTGACCTTCATAGCCGTGCGGCAACAGCATCACCAGCCCGTTCATCCTCTGCCATTTGGATTCTGCAGAAGATATGAACTGATCAATCATGGTTTGCGCGCCATTAGCAAAATCTCCGAATTGAGCTTCCCAAACGCAAAGCGCATGAGGGTTTGCCATGGCATATCCGTATTCAAAGCCTAAAACCGCATATTCAGAGAGGAGTGAATTGTAGATGTAAAACTTCCCTTTTCTATCCTCCAGGCTTTTCAGGGAATTATGAGGCTTGTTGGTATTGGCATCATGTAGCACTGCATGTCTATGGGAGAACGTCCCACGCTGGCAATCCTGTCCTGTTATCCTTACCATCTTCCCGTCGAGCAATAGTGACCCATAAGCAAGAAGTTCCGCCGCTGCCCAGTTAAGGCTTTTGGAGTTGAAGAACATATCCTTCCTCTGCTTTAGTTGCGCCTCGATCTGCTTCAGTGGCTTGAAGCCCTTTGGTAAAGTCGTCAGACAGTCGGCTACCTTGTTAATGTTCTCTTGAGAGATTCCCGTTTCAGGCGACTGCTCAAAATCCTCGGGCGTAGCCCACCTCAACTGCTTCCACTCTTGTTCAAATTTTGTAAATTGGTAAGGCAGGGGTTTTTCTTTCACTAAATTTAGCCGATCCTGTAGCAACTGCCGGAATTCGTTGTCCAATTGCTTCGCTATCTCTGCATCAATATCCCCGTTTTCCATGAGCTTCTTGGCATAGATCTCTCTTGGGTTGGGGTGTTTTGATATAACATTATAAAGTTCCGGCTGGGTAAATTTAGGTTCGTCTGCTTCATTGTGTCCATGCCTCCTGTAGCAGACCATATCGACAAAAATATCCTGGTTAAATTTCTGTCTGAACTCGATAGCTAACCTGGCAGCAAAAACGACCGCCTCGGCATTGTCTCCGTTGACGTGAATCACAGGAGCATCGATGATCTTCGCAACATCCGTACAATAGATTGAAGACCTACCGTCATCAAAATCCGTTGTAAAGCCTACTTGGTTGTTGATCACAAAGTGGATGGTGCCTCCTGTATTAAAGCCTTTTAAGTTGGCCATTTGGGTCACCTCATATACAATGCCCTGCCCGGCTATCGCGGCATCACCATGGATCAAAATGGGAACCGCCTTGTCTTTATCACCCTTGTGCTGTGAATCGATTTTCGCCCTGATAAATCCTTCGACTACGGGATTCACTGCTTCCAAATGCGAGGGATTAGGCGCAAGCTTTAAGTGAACTTTTTTGTCATTAATGCTGATGATGTCACTGGCGAAGCCCATGTGGTATTTTACGTCCCCATCACCCATGGTAAGATCGGGTTTGGCCGTACCTTCAAATTCTGAAAAAATCTGCTCATAGGTCTTGCCCATGATATTAGCCAGAACGTTGAGGCGGCCACGGTGCGCCATACCTATCATAAATTCTTCCACCCCAAGATCTGCTCCAATGTTAATTAGGGCGTCTAGAAATGGAATTGTACTTTCTCCACCTTCAAGCGAAAAACGTTTTTGACCGATGTATTTGGTATGAAGGAAGTTTTCAAAAACCACTGCTTCATTCAATTTGGACAGAATCCTCTTCTTTATATCCAAAGACGGGGTAAACGTCAAAGCTTCCTTTTCAATCTTTATCCTCAACCAATCCAGCATCTCCGGATCCCGGATATAAAGATATTCGAATCCCATCGGGCCTACATAAATTTTCTGTAAGGCCTCTAAAATTTTGCTCAATTTTGCCGTCCCGATACCGATTTCGTCTCCCGCTTGGAATTCGGTATTGAGATCGGACTCATCCAGTCCAAAATATTCAATGCCGATCAATGCTTTACGATCAACCCTTTCCCTTACAGGATTGGTTTTGGATTTGAGATGTCCTCTGGAACGATAGGCATGGATAAGCGCCCTTACCTTAATTTCTTTAGGAAGTTGCTCCATGTCCATCATAGTCCCTTTTGTGGAAAGGTGGCCATTCTCAGAGGAAGAAAGTTTTACGGGTGCCGTTGTAGCTTCGCTCCCATTATCTTCCCCAAACTTTGTGAGGGCAAAATCAAATCCGTCGAAAAAGCTTTTCCAACTGGGTTCAACCGAGTCAGGATTCTTTTTGTAATCCTGATAAAGCTCATCTATGTAAGCTACGTGAGCATTAGAAATATAGGAATATTTATCCATGATTGCAGTATTCTACTGTAAAGGTATATCAATAATTTTGGGGAGAAAAACCCTATATTCGTTTAAGCAAATATAAGCGTTGCCAATCCCTTCTCAAGGCAACATCCGTAACACGCTTTTAATTCTGTAGTTCCCCATAATTAGGTAAATAACAACATTTTATTTTAGAATCGAATTATTATTAGTGTCAAAGGCCATGCCAGCGATGGAAATACAAGCCAGGGATTAAGGCATTGAATAAGGAAAATTAAGAGGATGATGGAGGAAGGTGAATCCTGTCTGAATTATTTTTCTAGAAGAGACGATCTTCCAAGGTTGAACAGCTGGAGATGCATAACTTATGGGAGGGGGAAAATCCAAGTCCTTCGCGTTCTTTTCATATACCTCCCTCCTTAAGGGATGATGAGGAGCCACACCATTGAAGGTCTCATTCCATAGGCCAACGTCAATGACCCAGTGCAGCAATCTTACTGCATCATCACGGTAGATATAGTTAACCGGAGCATGCCCGACTACCCCCACTTTATTGGACACATAAAGCCCAGGAATCCTGTCATCACCTAACAAGCCTCCCAATCGAATTACCGTAAGCTCATAACTCTTCTCTTTCCAAAGAAGATTTTCCGCTTCCAAAAGTGTTCTATTGCCGGTATTCGAAGGGCATAGTAGATCTGACTCCAAGGCCTCCCCATTGAGGTCTGGATATACGGATGTAGCACTGACAAAAATAACTTTCGGAATCCTCCTCAATGTTATCAGGTTTTTCAATGACTCAAGCTGAAGCAAATGGTAGTCTTCCGAGTGGGTTCGCGACTTCGGCGGAATATTAATGATCAGAACATCAGCATCAAAGACCTCTCGCCCTCCTTCCCCCTCCGGTTTAGGATTCAAAAAAAAGGGATAAGCATTTATCCCTTTTTCTTTCAGCCGCTCTCCTTTTTCCGCGGATGTCGTACTCCCACGGATCTCAAATCCTTTTTCCATAAGGAATTTGGCAAGTGGCATGCCTAGCCACCCTAAACCCACAATTCCGACTCTCAATTACCTCTTGGGAGCAGTGCCGAAGATATAATCCCAAATCGGAACGCTCACACCAAAAGCCACGTCGGGATCTTTATAATGATGAATGGCATGGTTCACCCAAAGTACCTTCAAAAAATTCTTTGGAGGCTGATAAGCGTGAACCATATAGTGGACGCCCAAGTATAAGGCATAACCGATCAAAAAGCCAGGAAGAAAATACAGCGCATAATCTCCCATTAAAAAGGTGAAAACCAAATAAAGTATCAAAGCATACAGCCCTGTGATAAATGGCGGTAATGCCAATCGATCTTTGTCCTTTGGATAATCATGATGCACTCCATGTATGGTGTATTGTACTTTGTCCTTGATCTTATTGGTAGGAAGCATATGATAGAGATACCTATGCATAAGGTATTCTACTAAAGTAAAAGAGAAGAATCCCGCTATCACCAATAAAGCCCCTGTGGTAAATGACACGGGAGCGGTCGTAATCCCATAGTACAAGGCATAGCCGCCCACAAGTATAAACATGACAATGGGAATACTTATATGGGTCCTACTGAGCTTTTCCAACACCGGATTCTTGAACATGTGTGCAGAACCATGATTATCCGGCTTATCCAATCTTCCAATCTTTTTCATATCCATACTATTTATCTGTTTAATAAAATCCCTGAAAATGGATTTTACAATCTTTTTTTCATCCTAGGGAAGTGCCCCAGAAATGTTGCAAAGTTAGCGTAATTAGTGCTAAATTGAAGCAAATAATTTTTCCTATAATTCTGTTACGTAAGACTCGGCTTGGCATTTAAAAGCGTCTTTTCGATTGTCTTTGAGTAATACTGCTCATATAAAGGAAGGATATTTGCCACATCAAACTGTTTTGCCCGCTCTAAAGCCCTATCTTTAAAACCTTGAAGATTGTCTTCCGATAGGATCTCCAAGGCTCTTTTTGTCATAGTTTTTATATCTCCTACCTTACAGACAAAGCCGGTTACGCCATCAATGTTCAATTCGGGAATGCCGCCGGCATCAGAGGAGAGTAAGGGCACTTCGCAAGCCATTGCCTCCAATGCAGCCAATCCAAAACTTTCTTTTTCTGAAGGCATAAGAAAAAGATCAGCCACAGACAACACTTCTTCCACAGCTTCCAATTTCCCCAAAAACCTGACATCATCGAAAATATCGAGATCCCTGCAAAGCCGTTCCATCTTATCCCTTTCCGGGCCATCTCCAACCAACAACAACTTTGCCGGAACAACTTTTCTTACCTCATTGAAAACCTGTATCACATCATCCACCCGCTTGACTTTACGGAAATTCGAAGTATGAACCAGAAGCTTTTCTCCCGCAGGGCAAATAGCCAGTTTAAAATGTTCCTTCTTTTGCTTTTTAAACCTCTCCATGTCAATGAAGTTGGGAATCACTTCAATCTCTGTCCGGATATCAAAATGTTCATATGTAGCTCTCCTTAGATCCTCGGAAACGGCTGTGACGCCATCCGACTCGTTGATACTGAAGGTCACCACCGGTTCATAGCTGGGATCCTTGCCTACTAACGTGATGTCGGTTCCATGTAGGGTAGTCACCACAGGTATAGAGATGTTCTGGCTTTTCAAGATCTGTTTCGCCATGTACGCAGCTGAGGCATGGGGTATTGCATAATGTACATGCAACAAGTCAAGTTTTTCGTACTTGACTACATTTACCATTTTGCTCGCTAAGGCCAATTCATAGGGCATATGGTCAAACAATGGATAGCTTTTAATATCCACCTCATGATAAAACAGATTTTCACTAAAAAAATCCAGTCTTGTAGGCTGCCTGTAAGTAATAAAATGGATCTGATGACCTTCCCTTGCTAACGCCTTCCCCAGTTCAGTGGCCACTACTCCACTCCCCCCGAAGGTGGGATAACAGACAATTCCAATTTTCATATGTGTGTTTGTAAATCAATCTTTCCGATAATCTACTTTAAACACTACTAAGCCTCAGTTTTGTTCACTTAGAAAAATATTTTTGTTTTCTGGCCCCAAAGACCTGTAGATCACATCATGTATTTCCGTTCTTACCTTGTCTTTAAACAAACCTTCATTGGTAGCACTGGGATGTATTCTATTGGCCAAGAAGACATAAATTAGATTATTCTCAGGGTCAGCCCAAACCGCTGTTCCCGTGAAGCCCGTATGCCCGAAAGAACTCTTGGGTGCAAGTACTCCCGCATTCCCACCCCTATCCCTTTCTAAGGCTGGCTTGTCCCAACCCCAGGCCCTTCGGCTTTGGGCAGATTGTCTTCCTGTAAACTGATTGATGGTCTTACCCTCCAATAAGTCTCTTCCTCCATACTTCCCTTGTTGTAGCATCATCTGCATGATAATTGCCAAATCATTGGCTGTTCCGAATAAACCAGCATGACCTGCAACCCCGCCCAGCATGGCTGCTCCTTGGTCGTGAACATAGCCCTGTACCAAGGCTTTACGAAAGTTGCCATCAAGTTCTGTAGGCGCGATTCTTTCCTTGTTGAATTTGGCTAAAGGCTGGTAAGTAAGGCTATAGATACCAAGTGGGTCATAAAAATTCTGCTCCAAAAATTGATCTATGGGCTGGTTCACGACCCGTTCCACCATCTTCTGGAGTATCAGCATGCCCAGATCGGAATAAAGGTAGCTGTGCTTCTTGGCCCCGGAATTCGGAAGTCTTCTTAAATCCGACTCAACAGTCCATTTCCATACACTATCAGGCAAAGCATCCATGGCATACA
>DATGMS010000273.1:0-12187 GCA_035307285.1 Cyclobacteriaceae bacterium | reverse complement strand
AAGGCTGGTTTGACGGGTCTGCGTTTTCTCCTGCACAATTATTCCCAAGTTGATTTTCAGATCTGGATTCTCTACATCTTGTGTCAGACCTCTTGCGCTCATTTGCTCAACGACTTCGGCTTTAAAGGACGACATGTTTTGGTGAAAGGCGCTGCTGGTATCCCCTTCCGCTTCGATCTCAAAGAAGTTGAAAGTGGCGAAATCAGATAGTTCAACATTGGGTTTGGAAGCATCTACTGTGACCTTGGCGGTAGAACAAGACGAAGTTAGTATCGTCATTGAGATCATGCAGACCCATAAGTAATGGCGAATAATATATTTCATCCTTCTAATCGTTTGTTGGTGTCAGTATTATAACGAATTAGCGGAAGCTTGGGATATGTTTTGGACTATTGAAATGGAGCGGTTTGAAAATCCAAGCGGAGTTTTCGTGTCTATTTTTCTGAAAGCATTTGATCATCCGCATCTTTGACGCATCTGAAACCGACGTTGGAACTTCCACTGTCGAATGCATGTCCTTGCCGCGCGGAGGGCCTGTAATTAACGCAGTAATTATCTGCGCAAAGAAAAGATCCTCCTTTGATCACCCTCTCTTGGGCGTACGGATTATTAGGATTGTAGCATTGGTTCATGCCACTGTCTAGAAGGGGAGCGTTGCCTGAAAGCCTTTGAAATTTGATGGCATCAAACCAGTCTTCGGTCATTTCCCATACATTTCCTATCATGTCATATAAGCCGTATTGATTGGGGGAAAAACTCTTAACAGGGGCTGTTCCCTGGAAACCATCCTTCGCTTCATTTTCATTAGGGAAGGTGCCCTGAAAGGTATTAGCCATAAACCGGCCATTAGGGTTTAATTCATTTCCCCAAGCATATCTTTGTCCGGACATACCAGCTTTGGCTGCGTATTCCCATTCAGCCTCAGTGGGAAGCCTTTTTCCGGCCCATTCGGCATAAGCTGCAGCATCCTCAAATGCCACATGGACAACTGGATGGTCCCATCGCCCTTCCAAGTTGCTTTCCGGCCCTTCGGGGTTTTTCCAGCTGGCACCCTTTACCCATGTCCACCATTGAGAAATATCCTGGGTAGGCACAGGATGAGGTGGGGGAGTGAACACAAGGGAGCCAGGTTTTAGTATTAAACCCTCCGGTTTGGGGGTGTCCGGGGGGAGTTGTTTTTTTATTTCTTCCCACAGGGGAGTTTTTTCAGCCAATGTCTGATAACCAGTGGCTTCTATAAAAGTTTTAAATTGTTGGTTAGTCACTTCTGTCTCATCCATCCAAAATCCCTTAACTGTTCGCTTCACGGCAGGTTTTTCGGCGGGATAGGCATTTTCTTCATCGGTTCCCATTAAAAAATCACCCCCTGCGACCCAGACCATGCTCTCAGGGGATTTAGAGCCAGGTCGATTTTTGGAAGAGTGTGCTTCGTTTGATTTTTGGACACAAGCAAAAAGCAAAAATGGAACCCCCAGATAAATCAAAACGCCAAAGGCTAACCTCTCCACCCCAATATAGTCTCTATAGTTCATATCCATATTCCCCGATATTTAAATCCGGCAGTCTAGCAAATGCGCCAAACTCCCGGATTTTAAAAGCAAGTTAATAAAATTAGGATTAAACTGAATGGACTATTTTGTTAGTACACTTTTCATGGCTTCAATAAAAGCCGGATCCGATGCGGTTTTTGGCAATACCAAAGTAACAAAATGATCTGCCAATATTTCCTCAGGGTGAAGGGTGTAAGAAGTATTTCTTCCAATTTTGTCTTTTAAATCAGACGCTGCCGAAAAATCATATAATAAAGGCATGTTATTTACTAACACAGCTGACTTGTTATTGGCATCACCTTCTACCAACATTAATTTTTGCATCATCTGGGTAAAAAAAGAACCGCTCTCATAGTCTTTTCCGGTATATAATATGAATACCGCTTCTTTTTGCTCACCTTCGATAGTCAAATTAATTGTGTGCTCTATGAACGGTGCGTCTGGATTCGTGACGACGTGGTCATGTATGGCCGCTGGATAGGTAATTCTGTTGCTTTTGTTAAAATTTATGGTCTTGTACAATTCATCCTTTTTTTCGGGGTTAAATCGGGTAAGGATATGGAACAATTCATGGATGATAAATTCTTCAGTCACTTGCCCTTTCATCACAATATAATCTGTTCTGGTATAGCTGATCACTCCCCCTTCTTCCTCCAGTGTGGATTTCACAAGTTTTATTGTTTTTGGGAAGTTCAATTTAAGTCCGAGACCTTCAATTTTAGTTTTTACATTATTTATTAATATCCGCAGGACATCAACCTCATTATCTTGCCATTCTTGGGCCTGTGCCCCTGCGAATGCAAGATATTGTTGTTCTTGGCTATTTGCTGGATTCTGTGTCCTTGAGGCAATGTCAAATTTGGTCAATGCTTGTGAATATTCATCAGAGTTGCCCATCAGTTTTTGCCCTTCTTCCTGAGATACAAAAACAAGTGTAGTTCCATTAACAAATGGGACCTCTTCTTTAGGAGGGTTGATTTCATTCTCATCTTCGATGGAACATGCTGTGAAAACCAATAGCATGAGGGCAGTTAATAAGTTTAATTTTACCATATTTAATTTGATATTTGAATACAATTTTTTGAAGCTTAACAAAAACCATTCCAATTTGATTCCTTACAGGTTAAGAATCTCCTGTAACACTTTAGCAAACCCTAGATCATGGGGCGGCGAGAACATAGTAGTATGTTCTCCCTCCATGTCTCTTACATAAATCTCCTTGACAAAACCTTTCCAGCCCAAATACTTAGAGTCACTGATATAGTAGGTGGGTATTTTTGCTTTCAGCAAATGAATTGAACCATTATATGGTTTTATGACATAGTTCTTCGCTGCCTCCTTATGAATATCTTCAATATCCTTGATGATGGAAGTTGTCGGTTTTTCTCGTTCTAGTTTTATGATTTTAAATCGAGATAAATTTCGCCGTAATGAGTTGATTTTCAATTTCTTGAAGGTTTTTGGATACCTAGATAGTAATGTTAGATCGAACCATCTTTTTCCAATTTCGTTTCGTATGGTATTTCGCAGCTTCCTCATCTGGTTCTGGCGGTGGTCGCTTTGATAGGCAATCGTATCAAACATGATCAATTGCTTAACTTCTCTATTTAATTCCTTCAATTGCTTAGCCATTTCATAGGCAATAATTCCTCCAAAAGAATATCCGGCCAAACAATACGGCCCCTTGGGATTGTGTTGGATGATTTCATCGACAAAATGCGAAGCAATAGCCTCAACACTGGTTAATGGCTTTTCTTTGCCGTCTAGCCCTTTCGGCTGCAGCCCATAAACTGGTTGTTCGGGTGCCATGTTTTTGGCGATTGCATAAAAGGCCAGGATATTGGATCCCACACCATGAATAATGTATAAAGGGTGGTTTTCACCTTCTGGCTTTATAGGTACCAAAGAGTTCCATTCTTTTAGTTTTTCACTTTTATTTTCTAGGGCCCTTGCTAATGTATGCACCGTAGGAAATTTAAAAAGTATGGATAGCGGCAACTTGGCTCCCAATTGTTTTTCTAAATGGGTCATCACTTGCACAGCGGTCAGCGAGTGGCCACCCTTTTCAAAGAAATTGTCGTGAATATTTATATTTTTTACTCCTAATGCTTCTCCCCAGATTTCGGCAATGAGTTTTTCATTGGGAGTTGTTGCTGTTTCATCACCATCCATACCTAGAACTGGAGAAAAAGCGCCCAAAGGGTTTTCCCGGTGAGTTATATTTAGTTTTGGAAGGGTTGTCGCTTGCTGTGGTTTATGCTGCTCACCATGGGGTATAGCAGCCAAATATTTGATTTTCTCGGATGAGTTTGATACCATATCACCCAAAAAGGATAAATAAACCTTAATCATTTGATCAATAGTGGTATCCTTAAATAGATCGGTACAATATTCAACCGTTCCCTCCAATCGCGATTTTTGATCCGAAACGATAAATGTCAGATCAAACTTGGAGCTGGCTTGATAAATGCGTTCCTCGGTAAATTGAACATGTTCCAAATTAAAGGGGAGTGCTTGAGGTAGGTTTTGAAGGATAAACATTACCTGAAACAATGGATTTCTTCCCAAATCCCGTGTTGTTCCCGACCCTACTACTATCTGATCAAAAGGAAGCTCCTGATTTTCAAACGCTTCTAAACTGTTTGCTTTAACTTCTTTTAATACTTCTTGAAATGAAGCTTCGATATCCAGCCATGACCGGATCGGCAGGGGATTGATAAAGTAGCCGACAAGCTTCTCAGTTTCCTGTCGTTGGCGTCCTGCGGTTACTGTCCCCACACAAATATCCTGTTGGGAGCTGTACCGATAGAGCATCACCTTGAATGCCGCCATCAATACCATAAACAGCGTTGCTTCATGCCGCTGACCAGTTCTCAACAATTGATCACGCAGATTCCCATCAATTTCAAATGTTTTAATCGTACCACGAGTACTTTGCACCTCGGGTCTCGGATAATCCAAGGGAAGTTGGAGATATTGAAGGCCTGTAAGTTTTTCCTTCCAATACTTCATTTGGGCGGCTAGGAAGTGTCCCTGAAGTTTTTTCCTTTGCCATAGAGAATAATCCCCATATTGCAGAGGAAGGGGCGGCAATATAGGATACTCTCCATTTTCATAACCCTGAAGTAGGATAGTCAACTCCTTTAATAGGACAGAAATGGACCATCCATCTGAAGCAATATGATGCAATACAAGCACTAATAAATGATCCTGTGGTTCTAAGTGAATCAAGGTGGCCCTTAGCATGTAGTCATTGGCGAGATCGAAGGGGCTATGGATGGTCTCGGAAATGTAATTTTGGAGCTTCTCTTGATCGTTTTTAAAATTTTCACCACTGACGACGGATAGAGACCAATCCGAAGAATCCCTTACGGATTGCATGGGATTTCCGTTTTCGTTTGTTATCACTGTCCTTAATACCTCATGCCGATCCATTATAATCTTTAATGCCTGATGGATGAGATTGTCATCTACTTTACCAGAAATTCTTACGACAGTAGGGATGTGGTATGGGACGGACCCGTTTAATTTGTCAATAAACCAAAGACTCTCCTGATTATAAGAAGCGGGAACTCGAGCGGCTCTTGTACCTAACTCCAGTATTGAATCATTACCTTTGGATTTTATGTCAAAATTAAAATGCGTGGATAGTCCGGCTATAGTAGGGTGGGCAAATATATCTTTAATTCGCAGATCAACTTCAAGCTCAGCACGAATTGAGGAAACTAAGCTTGTGGCCAACAGTGAGTGGCCTCCTAACCGGAAGAAATTGTCATGAATCCCTATCTGTTTTAGTTGTAGAAGATTTTCCCAAATTAAAGCCAAATTCCTTTCGATTGGAGTGCGCGGAGCAACATACCTACTTTCAACAGATTCTTTACTGCTGACTCCTGGTAATGCCTTTTTATCAATTTTACCGTTGGGGGTCAAAGGCATATGATCCAGCTTGATCCATCGCACCGGTACCATAAATGCCGGTAATTTTCGCTTTGAATAATTAATGATTTTGTTTATTTTAAAATCACCGTTATATACTAAATATCCTATCAATTGCTTATTGCCCTGGTGGTCATCTTCGGCAAGTACCACGGCCTGTTCCACACCCTCCATAAGCTGCAACACCTTCTCAATTTCCCCCATTTCAATCCTAAAACCTCGGATTTTTACCTGATCATCCTTTCGTCCTAGGTATTCGATTTGCCCCCCCTGAACCCATCGGCCAATATCCCCGGTTAGGTAAATTCTGGAAGAGGGATCTTCAACAAATGGATTGGGTACAAATTTTTCGTCTGTTAAGTCTTTGCGGTTGAAGTAACCGCGGGAAAGGCCTGAGCCTGCTATACATATTTCTCCAGGAACACCAACAGGGTTTAATTCGTTTTCTGGGCTGAGAATATAGATGCGGGTATTACTTATAGGTCGGCCGATGAGCAGGGGGCTATCCTTCTTAATCCGATAGATTGTACTATAGGTGGTGTCTTCTGTTGGTCCGTAAAGATTTCTAGCCTCGACTTTTTCGGCATCCAGTCGTTTTAATACTTTTTGGGGTATGGGTTCTCCCGCCATATTGACGGCGCTTACCCGGTCATAATCCCATCCCTCATCCAGCAGAAGGTCTACTACACTAGGCACTGTGTTGATCATGACGGCTGAATCTTGCGAAAGATACTGGGATATCTCCAGCCCGTTTTTCAATATACGGACACGCTTTCCAATGCTCAGAGGATAAAATATTTCAAATATGGATAAGTCAAAACAGATAGAGGTGGCCGCGTAAACAATTTCAAACGCACTGGAATTAAATTCCTCCCTGCACCAACAAATGAAGGAAAACACATTTTTGTGCTCGATCATGACTCCCTTGGGTTTTCCGGTCGAACCTGAGGTATAAATGATATAGGCAAGGTTATCTTGACGGATGGCGTTTTCTGCTTTTTTAGAAGGCAAATGGCGAATAGTAGACCATTCTGGATCTAACAAGATAATTTCCAAATCGTCATTAGGAGACAATTTCGGCAGGCTTTCTTTACTGCTTACTACAAGAGTCGCAGACGTGTCTTCCTGTATAAATTTGATCCTATCCTGGGGGTATTCGGGATCGATTGGCACATAGGCAGCTCCAGCTTTGAGGGTTCCAAGCATCCCGACCACCATTTCCAATGACCGCTGGATACATAACAAGACAAGGGTTTCCTCCGTTGCCCCTTTACTTCTAAGTAGATGGGCCAGTTGGTTGGATCGTTCATCCAGCTGTTTATAGGTAATTTTTTGTTCACCAAAAATTAGAGCAAGCCGATGCGGGGTTTTAAGTGCCTGCTCTTCCAAAAGATCAATAATGTTTTTTTCCGAGGAATAAGGACGGGAGGGAGGATTGAAACTGTGAAGTAACTGATGCTTCTCTTCCAAGGTAAGCATATTCAGTTCCCCCACATTCTTATTAGGATCCATGACCAAAGATTGCAATAGCTGCAAATAATGGCTGATCATATTTTCAATGGTATGCGAATGATAAAGATCTGTACGGTACTCTACGGTCCCTTCCAAACCTTTGGGGTTATCACTCAGGGAAAAGGTCAGTTCAAATTTGGAATGGCTGTGGGGTAAATCCATTGCGGACAGGTGCAGACCGTCAATATCACGAAGGAGAGGAGGGGGCACATTTTGATAGTTAAACATCACCTGAAACAGTGGATTCTGATGTTTTGACCTTTCAGCACCCACTTCTGCCACAACCTTTTCAAAAGGAACCTCCTTATGCTCAAACGCTTCAAGAGTTGTAGCTTTAACCCGTCCCAATAAATCCAAAAATGAAGATTTGCCGCTTACCTGAGTTCTTAATGGCAGGGTATTTATAAAATAACCAATCATACCCTCGGTTTCAGGCTCCTCCCGGCCAGCTATTGCTGTACCGACACAAACGTCTTCAAGCGCACTGTATCTGTAAAGAAGAGCTTTAAAGCCAGCCAGCAAAGTCATGAACAATGTAGCACCTTTTTCGATGCTCAAACGCTTTAATTTTTCGACCAACGGGGAGGGGATTAAGAATTGCCCTACAGCGCCCGCTTGGCTGGGAATGCCTGGACTAAAGTCTTTAGGAAGTTGAAGTGAAACTACTCCGTCCAGTTTGTTTTTCCAGTATTGAACCTTCTCCTTCGCCGATTTTTCAAATTGATCTTTTTGCCAAATGGCATAATCAGCATATTGGATCGGAAGAGGTTGCAACTCGGCATCCTTCCCTTTACGATATGCCTTATAAAAATCAAATAAATCGTTGATCAGCACGGTTTTGGACCAGGCATCAAAGGCCATATGATGAACTACCAGTACAAGGACATGTTCCGATGGAGAAACTTTTACCAAAGTAGCCCTTAACATAAAATCTTTGGTGAGGTCAAAGGGTATACCTATGAATTTTGCCAATTCATTCTGTAGCCTTTCTTCACTTTGGAATCCTACTACATCGACTAAATTCAAATCCCAATTGTCTGCGGACAACGGATATTGATGCCTGTAGCCTTTTTTTTCAACAATCACCGACCGGAGTACTTCGTGACGATCCAGGAGGCTCTTCAGGGAATTGTTGAGCGCATCTAAATTTACTTTGCCGACAATTTTAACGGCCATAGGCAAGTGGTACGATCTGCTTCCTTCAAGCTGATCGATAAACCAAAGACTCTCTTGGCTATAAGACAGGGGGACGATGGAGGGCCGTGGTTTGTTGGCAATTAACCTACTGTTGTCTTCCCGTTGAAATGTAGACGGCAAATGTTGATAAAATTGAGCAACTGAGGGAAATTTAAACAGGTCTTGTAGATTTATCGCGAGGGATAATTTCTTTTTAAGGTTGGAAACCAAACCCATAGCCAGTAAAGAGTTACCACCCAATTCGAAAAAATTCTCATGTATTCCAATGCTGTCAAGCCCTAGCTGTTTTCTCCACTGTGTCAATAGGATTTCCTCCGTCGTATTCCTTGGAGATTCATAGTGAGACATTTGATCGGGCGCAAGATCGAGGCTGTGGAGGGCCTGCCTGTCTATTTTCCCATTAGAGGTTAAAGGGAATTCTTCTACTCCAACCCATATATGCGGAACCATATAAAAAGGCAGTTTGGAGAGCAAATATTCCCGAAGTTGTTTTTGTTCTAACTTGTCTTTGGGAACAATAAATGCAACTAGTTTTCCACTGCCGTTTTCATGTTTTTGTAAAAGCACTACAGCCTGTTTTACATTTTTATTTTGCAGCAGTATGGATTCAATTTCCCCTAATTCAATTCGATGTCCATTTATCTTTACCTGTTCATCCAATCTTCCAACATATACCAATCTTCCATCAGGAAGGCTGTATGCTAAATCTCCTGTTTTGTATATCGTGGTACCTGGTTCAATGGGGTTCTCTATAAACTTTTGCTGGGTTAAACTGTCGTCATTGAGGTATCCCCTTGCCAAACCCTTTCCTGCAATGTGTAATTCCCCCACCATTCCTTCAGGAACCAAATTGCCCGCCAGATCCAGAATATAAGCTTTGATGCTTTCAATAGGCCTGCCGATCGCTATAGGAAGTTTGTCAGGCTTAACCTCATCAACGGTGGACCACACCGTTGCCTCGGTAGGCCCGTATTCGTTGAACAACCGGATGTCGTTGTGAAGGTTAAAATGTTGGGTGACCAATTCCAGGCTTATGTTCTCTCCTCCAAGAATAATTTTTGATAATCTAGAATTTTTTATTACACCTTCATTTAAAAGAAACGCATAATAAGAGGGAACGCATAAAAGAGTATCTATATGTGGTAATATTTGCTTAAGCTTTTGGGGGTCTTGTAGCTCATCCTGAGTACTAACAAATAAACAATCCCCGTTGCTAAGACTTCCAAAAATGGCACCTACGGAAGCGTCAAAAGAAAAGGAGGGGACAAGCAGAATATTGGAAAATCTGCTATAATAAGAAATTCTGGATAGAGTGGAAGAGGCCAATGCTGCATGCTCGACCAGTACCCCTTTAGGTTTACCTGTGGAACCGGACGTGAAGATCACATAAGCCAAGTGGTGTGGCTCAAGATTAATTGTCGGCTTGGTCTTTTTCTGGATATCCATAGTGGGTTGGATATCCTCCCATTCCACCACTTCAATCGTGTGAGCAATATTCTTTAATTTTACGCTGGTTTGTTGGTGGGTTAAAACAACTGAAGCTTTAGTTTCTTCTAGGATCAGGCTGATTCTTGATTTCGGATATTGAAGGTCAATGGGCACATAAGCTCCTCCGGCTTTCAGTATTCCAAGAATTCCAATGATCATTTCCACAGATCTCTCCATACAAATAGGCACCATGTCCCCTTCTTTAACCCCCTTGCACTGAAGGTAACGGGCAAGCTGATTGGCTAAGGCGTTTAATTCTGCAAAGCTCAATTTTTTGCCTCCGTAAACCACAGCGAGAGCATCTGGTGTCTCTTTTACAGGACCATCAATAAGATCAAGAATCGATATGCCGAACTTTACATACTTCGATGGTTTTATAATATATTTCGAATTAACCTCCCTTATACGGTTGGATAATTCGTCATGTACCTCATTTTCTTTGGTATTTCTTTCATTTAATAGATGATGTTTTAAACACATAAACGTCCGTTACAACCGGTTATTCCAATTTGAAAAGGTAAAAAATTATAGTAACAAGAACTGTGCAAATGAATAACTGTATAAAAAAGTTAGATAACTGTTTGAAAAAATGTGCTTCCCTTAACACGATTTTAGATTTCCATTCCCCACAATCAATGTACAATAAATCTACCTAATCATCTTCAAATAAAAACGCAATGGCGACAGACAGTAGGCCAACCAAAGTCAGCGAGAGGCTTAGTCCAATAAATACTCCCTTGAGAATTTGTTGGCAGTCAGGTTATTCTTCACTATCACCCGAGATCACTCAGAAAAAGGGCTGAAATATTTGTTCTTTTTATCATTGTCATAATCAAAATTATCATTGGGCAACAACTGTACCTAGCTCCAGCATAAAAAAGTCATAAGTAGCCTATCCCGAAAATGCTATAACTAAAGGGAGTCCCAAGCAAGCCACGCCATAGACACCTGCGGCATAGTCCATCCATGTCATGGGGTAAAACTGTAGCGGTATGGCTTTTAACAAGATTTCTACTTTCCCCGTGATTTTTTCGACCGCCGTCAGGATGTCATGGTCAAGTTTAGTCACTTCTGTTCTTTTTTTCTTTAGCCACTTTTCCTATTGATCTTTGCTTGAATATTTGATAGGGGCTAAAACTTAAGGTAGGGATTGGCCTATACCGCGAAATTAAAGGGGAGCCATTCCGATCGCGTTATGTCCCGGGTTCTTATAGATCCATCTGTAGACCCACAAGGACGTCCATGGAGGTTATAAACTGTGTCGATTTGCCTTTAAGCAGTTTTTCCCAGCTTTGGTTTTCCTCCAGTTCTTCAAAGACAAAGCCCGGAGTAAAAGTATGACCGAGAAAACCATTAAGTAATGCAGGATGGATCCCCACCAGATAGGATAGGTGGTCAGCGCATATAATTTTTCTGTGCATTGGCGATCGCCTCTTCGGCAGCTTGATGCCTAGGGGAGACTATCACTATATTCGGATTGAAGTCCATATCTGCCAGGATAAGTTGCCCAACATCCAGTTGTATCGACAGTGCACCTTCTCTATAAACTTCTGTAAGGACACCGGAAAGACTTTCTTTCTTGAGTGGTTCATTATAATCAATACATTCATTCTATCCAACCCTATGAAGGACTATCTATTTATCAAGATTGGAAATTGGAGTGTTTTTCCTTGATTCTAGAGGATACTTTTTCTTTTTTTGTAAAATTATAATATGATTTAAATAATAAATTAATAAAGTAAAAGAATGTCGGCCCATAATTCAATGATTTTTAAAAAAATGACCAATCATTCATCGGATCTTATTTTTGCCATGAACGAGGAGTTTAGACTTCAGGAAGTCAATGAAGCATTCCAAACAAAACTAGACTATGATTCCCTAGAATTAAAGAATAGTCAATTTACAGACCTTGTTGAAGAAAACGAGTTGTTCTTCGTCCTACAATTGATTGAAAAATCCAAGTCGGACGGAAAGGAAACCAGTTTTCAGACTCAGATTCTAAGAAATAACAGAAGCTCAATTCTAGTGGAATTGGAGGTCTCTTGGGATCGAGAAGACAGGCTATATTATTGTACGGCCCGGGATTTATCAAAAAGAACCGACACCGCCGCTGCGATAAGCGATAGTGAAGAAAGTTTCCATTACTTGTTCATGGAAAATCCATCTCCCATGTTAATATGGGATTTCACAACATTGAAATTTCTCGAATGCAACACAGAAACATTGAAGCTCTATGGGTATACTCGGGAGGAATTTTTACAGCTAAGCATCATTGACATAAGACCGCCCGAAGATATTCCGTTGATATTAGAAGCATCTAAGACTGAGCAAGCTTACCGTAACATAAAGAAGAGATGGCGACATCTGAAGAAAAACGGGGAGGTTATCTGTATGGAAATCAAAAGCAGTCTCATCAATTTTAGGGGAAGCAGAGCAGCGTTGGTTCATTTAAATGATGTAACGTCAAAAGTTAATGCGGAAGAAGAGTTGTTTCGGACGTATAG
>DATGMS010000272.1:0-3180 GCA_035307285.1 Cyclobacteriaceae bacterium | reverse complement strand
TGCAGTCGTCCTTCCCGAGTTCGCAGTTGTGCTCCGGGAGTTTACATTCGTCCTTCCGGAGCTAGCAATCATGCATCCGGAGCTTGCAGTCCTGCTCACCGAGCTTGTAGTCCTGCTGCCGGAGGGGCTAGCAGTTCTTTCGGAGGGCCTAAAATCCTTTTCGGGAATCAGTCGGCTTGAGTAGGAGGGTGACGATGGCGATCTGTGTCCGCGTTTTTCTACTTGGACAAGAAAGTGTGCAATAGCTGGTTATCTTTGCTGTCCATGTTGACAGCACGATTGAAGATCCTCTATAGCTACCTGCAAATACTTTCGATTGACATTGTAATCGGGGCCTGTGCGGGCATGCTGTTTTTCGATCGGCTGATCGGTGCGGATTTGCGGCTACTTTTATACCTGCTTCTTGCGCTGGCGGTATGGTGTATTTATACTTTTGACCATCTTTTGGATGCCCGCCAAATAAAAAAAGCGGCGAGCACGCCCAGACATGCATTTCACCAAAAACATTTCAAGAGACTGGCCATCCTTTTGGCAATCTCGGGAAGCCTGGGTATGGGCATGGCCTTTTATTTCCTT
Source organism: Cyclobacteriaceae bacterium (assembly GCA_035307285.1). Taxonomy (GTDB): domain Bacteria; phylum Bacteroidota; class Bacteroidia; order Cytophagales; family Cyclobacteriaceae; genus DATGMS01. The sequence goes on along the minus strand of DATGMS010000272.1, from coordinate 2,604 downwards.
AAGATCAAATTCATCGTGATTACCGGACTCGCTCTTGGTAGTTTGATTCTTTTAAGTTTTACCCTGCTAAAGATTTTTCCACGAAAATGGGTTTTTCTCAAAGAAATCTCCATAGCGACCTTGTATGTTGGCGGGATCATGCTGGCTCCCTATTTCCATAATGATTTGGTGCAAATCCCTCTGGAATTTTGGCTTTTAGGCTTTGCATATGTCTTGGTAGCTTGGTTCAATACGCTTTATCTTGGTATATCGGACAGGGAGAGCGATAAGGCGGACGGGCTTTACTCCTTTGCTTTGGCAGTGGGAAAGGGAAGATCGATTAAATTTCTGTATGGCTTGATGGCCATTAAGCTGCTCTACATTTTCTCGCTTTATTTATTTCTCCACTCCAGTTCCTATTTCCATATTTCCATCGTTATGATCATGGCCGTCATCCACTGTATTGTGTTTTTAGAGGGCAAAACAGACAAGGATAATGTCCGTAGAAGGTTGGATGCCTGTTTTATGTTACCTTTTCTTTTGTTGTTGATTTAATTTGCGAGTCGAGAATTGCGAGCTAAGAATCACGATTTACAAGTTGTGGTTCACGATTTATGCTGTGGACTGTGGTCCGTCGGCTGTGGGCTTTTACACCGCATACACCAAAAACACGGTCGGCACCTTATGCAGATCCACCTTGACCTTTTTCCACTCGGCGACTGTTTTGGATTGGATGAATTCGTCTTTTCCGGTTAGGTTTTTCGCAATGCAGACCTGGGTGTTGGGATGGAGGGTATTTTTTAAATCTTCAAACAAATGGTTGTTTCTAAAGGGAGTTTCCATGAAAATCTGTGTCCTGTAGTATTTAAGCGACTCACTTTCCAAGTCTTTGATGGAATCAATACGGGCTTTTTTGTCGATTGGAAGATATCCCAAAAAGGCAAAAGACTGCCCATTAAACCCTGAGCCCATCAGCCCTAAGAACATAGAAGAAGGCCCGGCCAATGGGATCACTTGGATGCCTTTTTGATGGGCAAACGCTACCGCTAAGGCGCCTGGATCCGCAATACCTGGGCATCCTGCCTCAGAAATCACGCCGATATCCTGTCCCTGAAATACCGGCTTCATCAGTTCCTTTATCTGATGTTCCTTGGTCTTTTTGTCCAGTATTTCCAATTTCAGCTCCTCGATGGTCAGGCCCAATTTTAGGTTGCTGATATAACGTCTGGCGGTCCGCAGGTCTTCAACTAAAAAATGTTGCGTGTTTTTTACCACCTCTTTCACTTGGGGAGAAATGACCTGATGGGCTGTATTTTCAGCCAAGACATTGGGTATAAGGTATAATTTTCCTTGATCTTTCATTATTTTCGTTGAATGGGAACTGGAATGAACGGCATGGCTAAAATACTAATCGGTACGGGCATAATATTGATTGTGGCAGGCGCCATTATTCTTTTAATCGGAAAATTTCCCGGTATCAAATCTTTACCCGGGGACATTGTTCTGAAAAGGGAGAACTTTACCTTTTATTTTCCTCTTGGTACATCTATTCTAATCAGTGTACTGGTCACCCTACTGCTTTTTCTCTGGCGGAAGTTCGTGAACTAACCAAGAAAAGCCTGCACTGTTCGGATCACGGCTTCCGGTTGTTCCGCGTGAATCCAATGGCCGGCGTTTTTAATTTTGATAATGTTGCTATTGGGAAACAATTTTTCGATATCAGCCTTATCTTTATCTTGAATGTATCTGGAGTTCGCTCCCGCGATAAATAAGGTCGGATGGTCAAAAGAATCATGCGACTCAATGGCTTGGCTTATATTTTCAATTCGTGCCGTGATGATGGGGAGGTTGATTTTCCAGATAAATTTTCCTTCGTCATTTCTCCCGAGGCTTTTAAGTAGGAACTGGCGGGTGCCTTTTTCTTCTTCGTATTGCGATAAAATATCGTCAGCTTCTTTACGGGACTTCAACTCGTCCATATTAATGGCATTAAGTCCGTCCAAAATGGATTGGTGGTGTACCTTATAGAATCTTGGGGCAATATCCACCACGATCAGTCTATTTACCTTGTCCGGATGCTGCAGTGCAAAAGTCATGGCCGTTTTTCCGCCCATAGAATGGCCAAGCAGGTGGGTTTTTTCTATCCCCTGTTCCTCCATGAATTCTTTCAGGTCATCGGCCATGGACTGGTAATCCCACTGATCGGAATGGCCGGAATCGCCATGGTTCCTCTGGTCTACAAGAAATAGGGTATAATCGTTTTCCAAACCTTTGGCGATGCTCAACCAGTTGTCCGCAGATCCAAACAACCCATGTAAAATAATTAATGGCTCGCCTTGGCCGGATTTTTTGAAGTGTAGTTTCATAGTATGTTTTATATTGTTCTATAGCGAAATGGGCTAGCTTGGTGGTAGACAATTTCTTCCTCTCTGAGCTATATGGCACCGTTCAGGTTAAATAGACCTTCAATAGCGCCGTCCTTTAGGGCGGGGCTATTGATTAGAAGCATCACATCCACTTAATGAACGCCCAGTTGTCATATTCCCAATCCCGTTGCGATCTTTCGGTCCAATACAGCTATTGAATCTCTTCTCCTACACCTCCAACTGCCTTCGATACATCTGG
>DATGMS010000271.1:0-15666 GCA_035307285.1 Cyclobacteriaceae bacterium | reverse complement strand
CCCCCATATACCCAGTTGTCAATGGTACCGTTCCATCCGGACTGCCCTTCTAGACCATAGCCATCGATCATGGCATAGGCGCCTATCAGCAAACCCTCTACACCTTGGGCGTTAGCTAGGCCTACCGTGCTGAATTGCCCCTGCGGGATGGTTTCCAGAAACTCATCTTTGCATGAAAAGGTGGCCACTGCTACAATCACCGCGGTAATGCTTAATTTCAGATATATTCGTTTCATAATATTTTAGAATTAGTGTTGATGGGATTAAAAGGTCACATTTAGCCCCAAGATCAGATTTCTAGACACAGGCATATACCCGCCATCAAATCCCACGGTATTGTTGCTTCCTGTTTGGATTTCGGGATTTACACCAGTGAATTTGGTGATGGTGAATAGATTTTGGCCCTGGAAATATATAGATGCCCTAGACAGTCCGATGTTGTTCAAGGTGGTCTGAGGCAGGTTATAGGTTAGCTGGGCATTCCTAAGCCTGAAATAGGAACCATCTTCGACAAAATAACTGGAAGGACGGCTACTTACCTGATCATTGGCATCCATGATGGGAACAGTGCCATTAGGGTTACTTGGAGTCCATGCATCGTATAAGGCAGCTTTGGATTTATTTCCTTGAAAGGTGTTAAAATCTGTCCAATAATTTAAGTAGTTGAAAATATCATTCCCCACGGAACCGTTTCCAAACAGCGTCAAATCCCAAGCTTTATAGCCAATGTTGACGTTGATTCCATAGACAAAATCAGGATGGGGACTGCCTATAATTTTTCTGTCAGCATCAGTAATTACACCGTCCTCATTGACATCTTCCACCTTAAATTTTCCCACAGCGTTGTATGTCCCATAGGGAGGATGCGCATTGACTTCCTCTTGGGTCTGGAATATCCCTAGGTTGTTGTATCCGAAAAAGGAGGATATGGGGTAGCCCACCTGTGTTACCGTCACTGAGGGAACCCGGGTGGATGCCCCGAACAGTACGTTATCTTCGTTTTCGGCAAGCTTGTCCACATTGTTTCTATACATGGAGTAATTGGCAGAAACTCCGTACCTCAAATCACCTCCCATTCGGGTATCGTTAAAACCTAAATTTAGATCTATACCCTTATTGGTCATCTGGCCCACGTTAAAGAACGGAGCAACGGCATCTCCCGCACCGTAATTGATCGGAGTCTGGAACAACATATCGGAAGTCACCCTGTTCCACAAATCCAATTCGAAGAACACTAGCCCGTCAAAAAGCTCGGCATCCAATCCCAAGTTGTTGGAAGTTGTCGTTTCCCATTTGGCGTTAGGGTTTCCGAATCGCTGTGCATCAAATCCCAGAACTGGGGTTGATGAGGATCCGTCTATCGGATATCCAGAATTAAAAATATTAGACCGATAGGTGGTATAAGCATTATAGTCCCCGATCAATTGGTTACCGGTCTTACCCCATCCATAACGGAGTTTCAAATCGGAAACAAAAGGCAGGGCATTGGCAATGGCAGCTTCATCGGAGAGCCTCCACCCTACACTGAAGGCAGGGAAAGTAGCGTTTCGGGAAGCCTGAAGAAATCGGGAAGAACCGTCATTCCTTAGAATCAACTGAATCAAATATTTCCCATCATAGGCGTAATTGATCTTTCCGAACTGTGAATAGAGGCGGTAATCATTCACCACCCGGCCAAAGTTTGTGGCGGTATTAGGGTTTCCCAAATCCAGGTAACTGATGATCGGCACCGTCTCAAAGGCGAAGCCTTGTCGGGCAGCACCGAATATCTCACCAAATTCCTTTATGGATTCCACTCCGATATACGCATCAAAAGCATGCACCTCATTAAATGTCTTGACGTAACTCAAGGTGTTGGACCATACCCACTGATAAGAATATTCGTTTTCTGCGGTAGAACTGTTTACAAAATTCCCTTCCACGTATTCCGGCTGAGGCCTTCCAATATATTTTGCCCTTCGATTGTTGCCGTCAATTCCTAAGCTTGTTTTTACGGTAATATCGTCGGTGATATTTACAGAGGCATACACATTTCCAAAAGCCCTCAGCGTAAGGTTTCGGTTATCCTTTGCCCTGGCTAAAATAGCCACGGGGTTAAAGTTATTCCCCAAGTTGGCACCTCTACTACCCGCAAAGTTTCCCATTATATCATAAACGGGTAAAAGGGGGTGTTGGAGACTGGAACTGAATACCGCATTTTGTTCGGCGTTATTTCCCGCACCACCGTTGCCAAATCCTCCTTTTCGGTTTCCTACGGTAACCGAAAGGTTTTCTCCAACAGTTACTCTGTTATTAAGCACGTTAAATTCCGTGTTGGCCCGGACAGAATACCTGTCGTATCCGATATCATTTACGATTCCTTCCTGGCTGAAATAATTCAGTGACAGCGCATATCGGCCGTTTTCTGTTCCACCGGAAGCAGAGACCTGATAGCTTTGGATAGGGGATGTTCGGGTCGTTTCCTTCCACCAGTCTGTATCTGCCGAACGGGTAATGGGATAGATATTCCCCGGTGCAAGGGCGTATCTGCTAGGATCAACTTCCGGAGTTCCTTCCATGCCCCTGCTGGGGAATACATAATCCGGGATGGTCACTTCCCCGTTTGGTCCAAAGGTGTACTGGCCATGAGTGGGAGTTCTGCCATGTAGGGCATTTGCCAAGTATAAATATCTCCCCAATTCTTCCGCATTGAGGGGATCTGGGGCAGTTGCTGCTTTTTGTGTACCATAATAAGCATCAAAAGATATGGATGGCTTTCCGACTTTTCCCCTCTTTGTGGTAATGATAATCACTCCATTGGCAGCCCTCGAACCGTAAATTGAAGCTGCAGAGGCATCCTTAAGTATCTGTATGGATTCGATGTCATTAGGGTTAAGGTTGCCTTGGCTTTGGGTGGGTACACCGTCTATCACATATAGCGGATCGTTATTATTAATGGTCCCAAAGCCACGAATCCTTACTGTCGCCCCACCGCCAGGCGTAGCGTCATTGACGATGGTAACTCCAGCGGCCCTTCCTTGCAATTGCTGAGCAAAGGTCGTGGCGGGAATCGATAGCAGCTTGTCCGAATCGACAGACGTAACTGCACCGGTAATTTCCCTTCTTGATTGGGATCCATAACCCGTTACCACCACCTCATTTAAGGCACTGAACTCCTCGTTTAGGGTTACATTAATGGTACTTCTTGAGCCGACGGATTCTTCCACACTGGAGTAGCCGATAAAAGAAAACACCAGTATGGTCTGATCATTAGAAACCTCTATGGAATAATTCCCTTCCATGTCAGTAACAGATCCCGTTGTTGTACCTTTTACAAGGACAGATGCTCCGGGCAATCCTTCGTTCTGGGGATCAGTCACCTTTCCTGTAACTGTCCTTTGCGCAAATACAGTCGTGCCTGAAATTAATAACAGCATGGTTATTACAGACAATTTGTAATGGTTTAACATTTATGTTGGATTTAGAGTGAATAAAAGGCCTTCCGATATTTCGATGAGGCCACTATCTTGAACTTATAATAGGTCGCATGGTTTCTTATTGAAAAATTCTGCCTGACTTCTTCCAATCTAATGAGGATAACAGAGCTACAAGCTCTTCTACCGAATAAATAATATTTGTTGCTATTACTACCCGGGCAATTACAAAGGAAATATAAAATAAATTCTTTATAAAAATCAGTATAGGCGAAATTTTTTCACGTATTTTTTTAAATTACCACAACTATTAGAAGTATATATGTTGTAATAAGATATTTGATAAAAACTATTTTTTTAAAAGAATCACCACAAGATCAAACAAAAAATGAAAGATGATAACCGTTCATAAAAAATATTACAATTCAGAAGGGAATTGAATGAAGAAGAATTTTAGCTAAGATTCGATTTCAGCATCTTCAAACACCTGTTCTTTTTAGATAATAATGGGTTTACTTTCTCTTTTTATCCCACCAGATATATAGAAGAAAACCGATTAAGCTTGCGACACTCACCCAAATTAGCCCATTGATTAACCGATCGTTATTTTCCCCTAAGTAGGCAATCAAGATGGTGAGCGGAGTGATTCCCAACAGGGTTGCCCCGATAAAGCGCCAATACCCCATCTTCAATATCCCCGCTACCAGACTAATGGCATCATTGGACAAAAACGGGGATAATCGCGTGATAATGACAGCCCAGAAACCATAATCTTGTAAAAATCCCTGAACTTTATCCCTTGATTTGGCGCCCAACAGCCGATTTATTATCGGGGTGCCAAAATATGCTCCTATACCGTAAGCCACAGAGGATGCAACGAAAATAGCTACTAAAACAATTATTGCCCCCTTTACCGGGCCGTAAGCAATTACAGAAACCACCATTAACAAAGGTGTCGGGATGACCAGCAAAAACATCTGGACAATCATGGCCAAAACGATGATTAAAGGGCCCCACCAACTAAATTGTGAAACCCATTCAGACACCCTTTGCTCATTGCCGCTCGAGAGCGCATCCCATGCCTCCGAGATAAACTGATTTACTGCAGGTACAAAAAAATAGGTAAGTACTATTGACACTACCAACAAAATCGAAGCGTAAAGGGGTATTTTCGTTTGCTTCTGCGCTGTTTCTTGAGGCATATTTAACAAAGTTTTAGTTGATGGTGGAAAATAAACTTTCATTAAGCCAGAAATTGGCGATTCTTTATCCACAAATGATTAATTTCCAACTCCGTCGATTGCAAATAAAAGACCAGATTTGATCTCTCCTATTAATTATGAAACACTGCCTCGCATTGGATCTAAAAAATGATCCCGAATTAATTGAAGCTTACAAAAAATACCATCAAAAAGAACACTTTCGGCCTGAGATCACGCAGAGCATCAAAGAAGCCGGGATTATAAACATGGAAATTTACCTGACGGGAAACCGCCTGTTTATGATCATGGAAGTAGATGAGTGTTTTGATTTTGAGCGAAAAACAAAAACCGACGCTGAAAATCCCCAAGTGCAAGACTGGGAAGATTTCGTCGCACAATTCCAGCAGACTTTACCGTGGGCAAAGGATGGAGAAAAATGGGTGTTGATGGAGAAGATTTACGAGTTAAATACGGGGGATGGTTAATATTAATGGTTTATGCTTAGTGGTTGTTTAGTTATTGGTTAGTGGGATAATGGTCAATTGATTAGCGGATTAGTGGTTATTGGGATATTAAGGTTTCGCTTAATATCCCAATAACTGTTGTCTTGCTGACTACTCCACATATTTGAAATTAAAAGCCGGATCCAGATCTTCCAGAAAGCCGGCCATTAGATCAATGACGTGTTCAATGTCTTTTTTGCTTGCGGTTTCCACCGTGGTATGCATATATTTCAGGGCTAAAGAAATCAGCGCCGAAGGCACTCCTTCATTTGAATACGCAAAAGCATCGGTGTCTGTCCCTGTTGTCCTTGAGGCAGCGGCACGCTGAAAAGGCAGTTCTCGCTTCTTCGCAGACAGTATTATCAAGTCCAGCAACTTTCTATGAACCGAAGCCCCATAGGTGAGGACAGGCCCCATACCGGCCACTTGATGGCCGCTTATAATTTTACTGTACATGGGTGCAGTGGTGTCATGGCACACGTCGGTGATGATAGCTATATTGGGCTTGATTCGTGCTGCTATCATTTCGGCGCCACGAAGACCGATTTCTTCCTGGACGGCATTGACGACATAAAGGCCAAAAGGAAGTTTAACCTTGTTTTCATGAAGCCTCCGGGCTACTTCTGCGATCATATAGCCACCGATCCTATTGTCTAAGGCCCGACCCGAGTAGAAGTTCCCGTTCAAGTCCAGCAGTTCATCCTGAAAAGTGACCACACAGCCGACATAAATTCCCATTGCGTCTACGGCTTGTCTGGAACGGGCACCTACATCAATAAAAATATTATCCATTCGTGGACCTTCCTCCTTTGCCTTGTCACGCACATGAATGGCTGGCCACCCAAACACACCCGGGATGATTTTTTCATCAGTGTGAACATTGACCCGCATAGAAGGTGCGATCATATGATCCGAACCACCGTTGCGGGCGACATAAATATAGCCTTCTTCAGTAATGTAATTTACGAACCATGAAATTTCGTCAGCGTGGGCTTCAATCACAACTTTAAACTCGGCATCAGGGTTAATCACCCCGACGGCCGTACCATAATTGTCGGTGAAATGATGATCCACAAAAGGCTTAACATAATCCAGCCAAATCTGCTGGCCAGAAGCTTCAAATCCTGTAGGCGAAGCATTGTTGAGGTAGGTGTAGAGGAATTGTTCGTTTTTTTGCATCGGTTGTTTATTTGTCAATTTGACCACGGTCCACTGACCACAGGCCACTGTTGATCTCTATTAACTTATTGAGTTATTAGCATCAATATACTTTTACATTAAGATAGCTGCGGATCAAGATCCAAAATTACTATAATCGGGACAATTTCCATGGCTAACGGGAAGAACCGTCGACCGCCAACCATTAACTTTCCGCCAACAATCCACAGACGATTATAGATTTCTATTAACTTATTGAGTTTTTTAAGGCCTGAATACTTCTAATTAAAGAGTCATATTTTTCATACAAAATGGAAAAATCATTTTCACTAATTATCTTCCTTTTTCTGCCAATATAAAGACAGCTGACCACCTCTATTGCTGATCTGATAGAAAAACCAAGAAATCTCTTGTATTCGGCGTTAGATTGTCCGGTTGAACCTTCAGCTATATTTAAGGCAACGGAATCGGCTGCTCTTTGTATTTGTTGAGCTAAAATATATCTTTCTACTGAGGGAAATTTTTTACTCAACTCATTGACATCAAGCGTTAGATCAATCGCTAGTTGCCAAACTCGTAAATTTTCAAACTTGAATCCCATTACATTTGCCCGTTAAAATAACTGTGGATGGATATCCAAAATTACCATAATCCAGACAATTTCAATGATCATACGGGACAACCGTGGACAGTGGACTGTCGACCGTCGTCACCTAACCATTAACCCATAACTAAATCCCCCTCACAGCGGTATATTCCCATGTTTCTTCCTTGGGATCTTGTCGACTTTGTTCTCCAGCATCTTGAAGGCTACGAGAAGTTTTTGGCGGGTTTCTGAGGGCATGATCACTTCATCTATGAATCCCCGATTGGCGGCAAGATAAGGATTGGCAAATTTAGCGGTGTACTCATCCACCTTTTCCTGGAGCTTGGCCTCAGGGTCTTCGGATATTTGTATTTCTTTTCTGAAAATGATTTCTGCGGCACCTTTTGCCCCCATGACGGCAATTTCGGCAGTAGGCCAGGCAAAATTGAGATCGGCCCCAATGTGCTTTGAGTTCATGACATCATAAGCTCCGCCATAAGCCTTTCTTGTAATCACAGTGATCCTGGGGACTGTAGCTTCCGAAAAAGCATATAAAAGCTTAGCGCCATGGCTGATGATGCCGTTCCACTCCTGTTCCGTTCCGGGCAAAAATCCGGGCACATCCACCAGCACCAACAAGGGGATATTGAAGCAGTCGCAGAAGCGCACAAATCTCGCGGCCTTAACAGAAGCATCTGAATCCAAAACTCCTGCCATGGAAGCCGGCTGGTTGCCCACAATCCCGATGCTTCTTCCTCCCAAGCGTGCGAATCCCACGATGATGTTCTCCGCATACTCCTTATGGACTTCGAGAAAGGACCCATCATCTATAATGCCATTAACCGCTTCCCTCATATCATACGGCTGGTTGGGGTTTTCAGGGATAATTTGATCCAACTGTACCCTTGTCTCGTCTTTTTTATTGTCATAAACATAAACCGGAGCGGTGTCCTCGCAATTTTGGGGCATATAGCTCAACAGCTGCTTGAGGTGATTGATACACTCCAATTCGTTGGCACAGGAAAAATGGGTCACTCCGCTCTTGGTGCTGTGGGCACTTGCCCCACCAAGCTCCTCAGCCGTGACGTTTTCCTGGGTCACCGTCTTCACCACATTGGGCCCTGTAACAAACATATAGGAGGTATCCTGCACCATCAAAATAAAATCGGTAATGGCAGGAGAATAGACCGCCCCACCGGCACAAGGACCCATAATGGCCGAAAGCTGGGGAACCACCCCCGAGGCCAAGGTATTTCTATAAAAAATATCCGCATAGCCGCCCAGGGAGTTTACTCCTTCCTGTATCCTCGCCCCGCCTGAATCATTTAATCCAATAATCGGCGCGCCGTTTTTCATGGCCATGTCCATGATTTTACAGATTTTCTCCGCGTGGGTCTCCGACAAAGACCCACCAAAAACAGTGAAATCCTGTGAATAAATATAGGTCAGCCGGCCGCCAACCGTTCCATAACCAGTGACCACACCATCGCCCAGATATTGTTCCTTTTCCAACCCAAATTCCTTGCTGCGGTGCGTCACAAACTTGTCGATCTCTTGAAAGGACCCTTCATCCATCAACAAGGCAATTCTCTCCCGCGCAGTCAGCTTTCCTTTGCTATGCTGGGAAGCGATCCTTGCCTCCCCTCCACCGGTTAAAGCTGTTTGGTTTTTAGCCTTTAATTCAGCAATCTTCTCCTGATTGTTGAGGAGCGTTATTTTCTCTCTGTCTGGGTTTTTCATGGATGGTCTTTCATGGATGTGCCCAAATATAGGAAGGCATAGCTTAACAAGAAAATTACGGGTAGCGGATCCTTTAAAAAGGGATTGTACTTATCTCTTACATTTTGAAAAATATATGATACGGATACCTTCCCAAACATCTACTTCCAGATAAACCACCCATAAAGTCGTCAACCGCCTATCAACCTATGATGTAAAGTAAGATTTAAAATACATATTGCAGACCGCCAGTCGCTCCTACATCCAAAAGCCACATCCGCTGATCATTTACTATTTCCCCTATTTCCCACCGTTTGAACTTTATCACTTCATCCTTTTCCACCGTGGTAAAATTAAGCGTCGGCGCGAGGAAAACTTTTAGCTGCGGGCGGATTTGCAAACCGTGTAATATTCTCAGAGAGGTGGTGCTATAGCTTACTTCTTTGAAATCACTCATCATTTGGGCCACCAACTCGATGTCCATACTGTACCTTGCCCGATCAAGCACATAGATCCCCAACCCCGTTTCTAGGGAGTAAACGTTGGAATTTCCCCCGCCTTTATATCCTGCTCCAAGAACACCATAAAGCACCCTTCCGCCTGATCGGAACACCATATGCGTGAAGGCGGACTCGTCCAGCTGCAAGGCCAGGCTTTTCCTTCCGTTTTGAATAAAATTCAACAACGCCACGGGATAATCACTGCTTTCGGCGATATTCATCAATCCGGCAAGCTGAATGCCCTCTACGTTGCCCGCTTTATTGAATAATCCCGCCACTTGATGATGCGCTTTGCCTGAAGCAACGTTGAAAAGCCCCGCCACCTGCATGCCTTCAGAATGGTCCTCCACCCGATTGCTTAATCCAGCAACCTGAAAACCCCTCGTCTCCTTTGCACTATTGATCAATCCAGCAACTTGATGACCTGTCTTTGAGTCTCCCTGGTTAAGGATACCCGCAATCTGCAGCCCCTGCACTTCTTCCTTGCTCTGGTTGATCACACCGGCCACTTGTACGCCCCGGACTTTTTTGAACACCTTGTTACTGATTCCTGCCGCCTGGAAACCGGTCAAACTACCGCCCACGACATTGACCGCACCTGCCATTTGAATATAACTGACATTTTTTTGATTGATATTAAATACCCCTGCCGCCTCAAATCCATCCACTCCCGCAGTATATCCACCTATCAGATTTAGGGAAAACGTATTGATCATCTGGCTGTTGAACAGACCTTGAGAGCTTAAGCCGGGCGTAAGGGACATTTGAAAAGGACTTTCCGCAAAGAAACCGCCAAGATTGATCCGCTGAAACCTTTGCTGGAAGCCAATAAACATCCTCCCAAAAAAACTTTGCTCTACATCATCCGCGGATCCGGTTTCTTGATAATAGCGGAAAAGGCCGTTTTTCTTGGATGCCTGTATTTCCACCTCGGGTAAAATCATAAAAGTCGTGTCTTTATACCCGTCTTTGCTTAGGGTAAGCCAGGCGCTCGAGCTTGACTTTGTCTTAAGCTCAAAATAGCCTTTGTCATCCGTCAGGGCCGAATTCAGTCGACTTCTATCATAGGCACTGGCGAAGGAGATTCCTTCCCCTGTCTCCCTATCTCTTATGAAACCTTTGATAGTCAACTGCCTGGAACTGTTTTCAACCTGCGCATCCAAATCCAATACTCCGGGGGCATAGCGGATAACCACATAACCGGGAAGTTCCTTGAATTCAAAATTGTCTCCCAGTAGCTCCTGTAAGAAATCCGCCAATATTCCCTCATATCTATCTAATAAAACGGGTTTTTGTACCTGTACGACACTGTCTTGATAGGCAAAATAAAATCCATGTGATACAGAAATCCTGTCCAAGGCCTCTCCCACTTTTTCATCGTTATCCCTTCGATATTCTATCATTTGATCGAGTACCTCTTGGGCTTGAAGTTCATCAGTAAACCACCCAAATAATAGCAGTAGTACACCTATTGAAACAGGTTTATTTATTTTGATCATTGACCCTGGATAAGAAATGGCAATTTAAAAAATTAATGCAAAACCCTTTCTTTACCATTTCCTGATATGCTGATTCCTAGGGTTTCTTGGATCACGCTTAGGTTTTGGTCCAGTGCCCCATATTCAAGTGTGGTGGTGATCCTTCTGGATTTAAGTTCTTCTGAAGCGATGCTAATTTTTGCATCATAGGCGTCATTTAGTGCCTCGATGATTTGTTGCAGAGGGATATTGGCTGCTTCAAATTTATTGTTGAGGTAGTACCGGTAGAGGTTGTTGTCGACGGGAGATTTTTTAAGGACTTTGTCTGTTCCATTAGCGGAAACCTTTTGACCTGGCTCCAACACCATTGCCTGATCCCCCAGTTTCACGGAAACGAACCCTTCATCCAAAATAACATCGGTATATTCCCCCTGCTTTTTCACATTAAAAGAAGTCCCTAATACCCTCACTGTAAGATTGTCTACTTGAATTATAAAAGGTTTATTTTCATCTCTTTCCACCTTGAAATAAGCCTCCCCTTCCAAAAGATGGGCATGCCTTTCCCCGCCGAACATTTTTTGTGAATAGCTCAACCGTGAATTTTTGTTCAGCGTGACCACAGTTCCGTCTAACAACTTTTCCTCTCGAGAGTTGTCTTCCGCTTCCAAAATTACTTCGCCATAATAGGCACGACCCGAGTGAGGCATGATGGACAATGCGACCCATCCTGTCATTAAAATAGCAACAACCGCCGCCACACCCTTTAACCAAACAGGAAACTGCACACGTTTGGAAGTACGGCCACTTCTGGCTTTGAATTTTTCCCAAGCAAGGTTCTCATCTACCGTACTGCTTAGCAAATTGGCTTTGCTCTCCTTCCAGACCCATTGCAGCTGCTCATACTGTTTTTGGTGATCAGGATGGGTACCAAGCCATCGCTCCACCAGGAGATTTTCCTCGGTACTGGTTTCTTTCAAAAGATATTTTATCAAAATTAGGTCGTTCATCGCCATAATATGTATGAGAGCATTAACATCAATATAAACGGGATATAATCCGCCAGCTGGAGCCTAAGGGTCTTCAAAGCCTTTCCCATATGGGCTTCAACGGTTTTGATGGAAATCCCTAGGCGATCGGCGATATCCTTATATTTAAGTTCTTCAAACCTACTTAGATAAAACACCATCCGGCATTTTTCCGGGAGCTGATCGAGGGCTTTTGTCAATCGCTCACTCAGTTCTTCATTCCCCTCTTCCTGGAAAGCCATGCTTTCCACAGGTGCCTCCTCCCGGCTGATATACAAATGGTGTTCGGAATGTTTCATCCTTACTTTTTCATGTTTAAGATGGTTAATGCTTTCATGGTAAACTGCTTTGTACAAGTAGGCTTTTAGGGAAACCGTAATATTCAGAGTTGTCCGCTTTTCCCATAATTTCAGGAAAACCGTCTGTACGATTTCTTCTGCGGCGGCACTGTCTTTGACGATGGCAAGTCCATAGGCGTGCAGGGCTTTGAAGTGGCTTTTAAAAACCCTCTCAAAAGCCTGCTCATCCACCCAGTCTTCTTTATCGTTGTGCTGTTCCCGAACAATCAATCCCTAATCCTTTTAGAGGTTTCCATTGCTGTAAAATAACGGCTCAAATTTCACTATTACTAATTCCGAGGCCAGCAGAAATTACAGCTTTACCTGTACTCCGAAGGTGTAGCCCAAATGAATTGATTTGTGCAAGTCCCTAGGATTCTTCTCCCATAAAGGCAATTTGACTAAATCCGCATCATCCATGTTATGGACGGTGTAATTGACACTTGGTCCTGCATACAACTGTATATTGTCCGACAAAGCCAAAGAAGGCAGCAGCCTGATCCCCGACTTGTTGTATTCCAAGCCATGAAAATCCGTCAAAAAGACATTCAAGGCTTCCACATCCAATCGAAAGGGTCGGTTGTCTACGAGTTTAAGTCCAAAACCGGATTCAAAACCATATTGACGTGGGCTATAGTTTAAATTGGTCCCCAGGCCTAGAATTCCGTAAAGTTTGCGCCCTCCGGATCTAAAGCTAACGACGGTATTCAAAGCTTCATCTGTCGAAATCCCAATTCTCCTCTCGCCATCCTTGATCAGGTTGATTAAAGCAATGGGATAGTCACTGCTGTCTGCGATATTTAAAAGGCCCGCCAACTGAACTCCCTTGACGGTCTTGGCTTTATTGACAACTCCGGCTAATTGAAATCCCTCCACCCCATCTGCGACATTGACGACTCCGGCAATCTGCGAACCTTTTACTTTACCTGAAAAATTGGTCACCCCGGAGATCTGAACTCCGTCCAAGGTTTTGCTAAGATTCGCTACGCCTGAAGCCTGTATGGCTGTCACTTCGACGGCCTTATTCAGCACGCCGGCCATTTGCACCGGTGTATTTCCATCTGTTGAGTTTAGAACGCCTGCAAATTGGGTGCCTTTTGAAGCATTGCCCGCCGTATTAAATATCCCTGACATCTGCACGCCTTCTATTGCTCCGTCGACGTTGGACCAAACACCGGAGGCAATGACGCCTTTTGCATCGCCCTTAATGATCCCGCCAATGCCGTAAAGCGCCAGCCCCGTCTCTCCACCGGAAACTCCCGCGATGGCATGGACGCTAAAATTATTGGTGTAGGAAGCGGCTTCGACCCCGTTGGTACTGATCGGATAGACAAAACCGATATGCGCGGGACGATTTCCCTGCGCCGTGGCTTCTAAATACAAAAAGGAAGTTAAATAACCTGCTAGTAGAATTGTAAGGAGATTTTTCATGAAGATCACATTTATTTGGTTTAGTTTATTCCATGACAACCTTCTGCGGATTTACCCTTAGTTAGATTTAAAAAATAAATTCACTATTTCTTAATAAGACCTTTCGTGCAGGGAAAAGTCTCTTCGTAAAAACAGTAAAAATCTGGTCTTGAGTAACTTATACATAAACAGACGGTGATCGCATTTCAATACAAAAAAATGTATTAAGAACCTGACTTTTCCCCTTTCGTAAAAGAACTAGGTCAAGCCTCCTGTTTTTTAAATAAATCTCTATATTCGCACAACCAAAATAAAGCCGTGATGACTGATAAGAAAGCAGCTGTTATAGACTTGGGTACCAACACCTTTCATTTGTTGATGGTCGAGCTGTTTGATAACGGTTTTGAGATTATTTATAAGGAGAAAGTTGCTGTGAAGCTGGGAAAGGGCGGGATTAATCAAAACACGATTACATCGAGTGCTCTAACACGCGCCTTCCACACCGTGGGCCATTTTAAATCGTTGATTGACGGAGAAAACATCGATCAAATCCACGTTTTTGCCACCAGTGCGGTAAGAAACGCTGAGAACGGGAACGATTTTGTCAAAGAAATTTATAACCGTTTCGGCCTTAAGGTCAATGTCATTGATGGTGAACATGAGGCCCAACTGATCTACGAAGGCATTAAATTCAGTGGAAGCTTGAATGAGCAAACCGCGCTGATGATGGACATAGGAGGAGGTTCTGTGGAATTCATCATTGGTAACGAAAAAGAAGTGCTTTGGAAAAAAAGCTTTGAAATCGGCGGACAAAGGTTGCTGGATCTGTGCCCTTACCATGACCCGATCTTACCTTCAGAAGTCGCCCAATTAGAGGGTTTTCTTGATAAGCAGTTGACTTCCTTGGTAAAGGCGATTAAGAAGTTTAAGCCTGTCTATCTCATTGGTGCTTCCGGTACTTTTGATACATTGACAGATATCTACTACGCCTCCTGCGAAAAGAAGAAACGTAAAGGAAAACGCAATTTCATCCTTCCATCCTCCGCCTTTGTGGAAATTGCCGATCAATTGCTCTCCCTTGATAAAAGCCAACGGTTAAATATCCCAGGAATGATCCCCATGCGGGTAGAAATGATAGTGGTAGCGGTTTGTTTGATTGAAAATATTCTACGACATTTCGACACCAAGGAAATGATTTGCTCTACCTATGCTTTAAAGGAAGGGGTGATTGCCCAATTGCTGCAATCACGCGAAGCCCTATTTATAGAATAGAAAAGAAGACATGGTCATTTTCTGAGGGCGTATCCGCAATTTTTATTGGCTTACTATGAATTTTACTTTAGATCAATTACTGTCTTTTACCAAAAATATTTTAATAAAAATAGGCTGTTCTGAAAAGGATGCCGCAACGGCCGCAGATGTTTTGGTGTCGGCAGACCTTCGGGGAGTGGACTCCCATGGTGTTGCCAGGCTTTCAGGATATGTCCGGCTATGGGAAGCTGGAAGGATCAACCCTACTCCGGATATAAAAGTAGTATATGAAACGCCCAGCACTGCTGTGGTAGACGGTGATGGAGGCTTGGGCTTAGTCGTGGCGCCCTTTGCCATGCAGGTGGCTATAGAAAAGGCAAAAACCGCCGGAACCGGATGGGTATCGGTCAAAAATTCAAACCACTACGGCATAGCAGGCATTCATGCCATGCAGGCACTTCAACATGATATGATCGGCATCTCCTTGACCAATGCCAGTCCGTTGGTCAGCCCGACCTTCTCCGCGGAACGTTTATTGGGAACCAATCCTATATCCGTTGCCATTCCTGCTAAAACCCAACCCCCCTTTGTAGCCGACATGGCTACTACCACCGCGGCTAACGGTAAACTGGAGATACTACAGCGGAAAGGAGAAGAAGCCCCCTTGGGCTGGATTCAAGACAAGGAAGGATTCCCTACCACCTCTCCCTATGGCGTCAGAGACGGAGGCGCATTGCTTCCCTTGGGCGGGGATCGGGAACATGGCAGCCACAAAGGTTACGCTTTGGGAGCGATCGTGGATATATTTTCGGCAGTCCTCTCGGGGGCCAATTACGGGCCTTGGGTCCCTCCTTTTGTTGCCTTTTTACAGCCCGACCCCAATCCTGTAGGGGAAGGCTTAGGACATTTTTTCGGCGCAATGCGGGTGGATGCTTTCCGACCTGCGGAAGCATTCAAAGAAAATATGGATACTTGGATCAGCCGGTTCCGTGCCGCCAAGACTACCCCCGGACATGAAAAAGTGCTTATCCCCGGTGATCCTGAGAGGGAGCTGGAGGCGGAACGAAGAGCGTATGGAATCCC
>DATGMS010000270.1:0-2081 GCA_035307285.1 Cyclobacteriaceae bacterium | reverse complement strand
GCCGCCAAGGGAACATGGAAGCGTTTTTACCGGGATGGGCTATCCCAAATCACATGCTATTCCCGCGGATGAAGAATTAATAAGGGCAGCTGAGGTGCTGAATCAGGGAAAAAAGGTCGCAATTTTGATTGGAGCCGGCGCGTTTGGGGCGGCAGAAGAGGTAAAGCAAGTAGCGGAACTGTTGGGTGCAGGCGTTGCAAAAGCACTGCTGGGAAAGGCAGCCCTGCCGGACGACCTACCTTATGTAACTGGCGCTATCGGTATGTTGGGTACCAGAGCGAGTTATGAGTTGATGGAGGGCTGTGATACCTTGCTGATGGTGGGCAGTAGTTTTCCCTATGCCGAATATCTGCCTGAGCCCGGCAAGGCCCGTGGCGTACAGATAGACATTGATGGCAAAATGCTTAGTCTCCGTTATCCCATGGAAGTCAATCTGCTCGGCAACAGCAAACAGACCCTAGAGAAGCTTATTCCCTTGCTGCAGTATAAGGAAGATAGATCCTGGCAGGAAGAGATCCAGCATCATGTTGAAGAATGGTGGAAAACCGTGGATGAGCGCGCCGAACAGGAAGCTGACCCTATCAACCCGCAAAGTTTATTTTCTGAGCTATCTCCTCTGCTTCCCGATAGATGTATCTTAACGGCAGATTCCGGTACCTCTGCTTTTTGGTATGCGAGGAATATCAAAATCCGGACAGGGATGATGGCCTCCCTTTCTGGCAACTTGGCCACCATGTGTCCCGCGGTGCCCTATGCCATAGCGGCAAAATTTGCCTATCCTGATCGTGTACCGATCGCTTTTGTGGGCGATGGTGCCATGCAGATGCTATGTATGAACGAGCTAATTACTATCTCAAAATATTGGAAAGAGTGGACGGATCCGCGTCTTGTCATCATCGTCTTAAACAATAGAGATCTCAATATGGTGACTTGGGAACAGCGGATGCTGGCAGGCGAACCCAAATTTGAGGCCTCACAGGATATCCCGGATGTGGATTATGCTGCATTTGCAAGGCTGGTGGGATTGAAGGGAATACGGATAGAAAATAAAGACCAACTCAAACCAGCGCTTATAGAGGCTCTTTCATCCGACGGGCCTATTTTATTGGACGTCTTGACAGATCCTAACGTGCCAATAATACCTCCCCATGTGGATATGGCCCAGTTGGCGAAATTCAGTAAGGCGATGTTAAAGGGTGACCCCGAGCAGGCCGGTATTATCAGACAGACCATTCGGGAGGTCATGAGGGGAGGAGGGAAGGTGTTATAAGTCTTCTTGGGGAAAGTCTCCTTTCTTTACGGATAACTCCAGTATATCAATAGGCAGAAAAATTTTACGCAAAGGCTGCGGAGATAAAAACTCCTTTACTTCAACACGTAGGTCGCCAACACTCTATGAACGTCATAGACGTTAACCGACTTGTTGAACTGCTTGACAATACTTGGCTGCTGTTCGCTGGAAACCCAGATTTTTAACTCTGCATCCAAATCAAAGGTGCCGGCGGTTTCTATGCTGAACCGGGAAATGTTTTTGTAACTGATGGACTTGTACGCTACCTTGCTGCCTGTCAATCCCTGTTTGTCTATAAGGATAAGCCGCTTCGTAGTAAAAATAATCACGTCCCGGAAAAGCTTGAAGCCCAATTCCAGCTCCTCGTCCTGAATTAAAAGTTTCCCGTAATCCTTTAGCAGCTCTTCCCGGGAGACAGCTCCCGCATTTCCAAGCAATGATGAAAATAGGCCCATATTCTGCTGATTTTTTTGGGTAAGTTAAGGTTTTTTCCTGAAAAAGGACTTAAAACCCATTTGGTTGGGGTAAGTCTTCACAAAGGATACCCATAGACTGGCGGAGTCAGAAGTCTAAGTTATTGGAATCAATAAGGTCCACCCATCTTTTCATCTTTTTTTGGATGACTTTGAAATGGTGGCGATCTTCCTCCGTAATTAAGGAAATGGCTTCTCCTTCTGATCCAGCTCTTCCGGTTCTTCCTATCCTGTGGATATAATCCTTGGGCGACCGTGGCAACTCGTAGTTGACCACATGAGGCAAGAATTCAATATCGATTCCCCTTGCAGCAAGA